>NZ_JAAAYH010000001.1:0-141865 GCF_018035285.1 Streptomyces sp. MK37H
CCCAACGTGCGACGGAGCGACGACACCAGCCCGCTGCGGGCGGCAGGGTTCGTTCCGATCGCCACCGAGAGCGAGTGTGTGGTCCGGCTGACCGGGGAGGTGGACGAGGCCCTGCGGACCCGCATCGGCGCCGGACAACTCAACGACCTCCGACGCCGCGACCGCGAGATCTCCCTTGAGGTGACCTGGGAGCGGATCCGGCTGAGCGAGCTCGACGGTAGTCCCTGGGCGCGAGACGCCTTCGTCACGCTCCACCAGCGTCAGGCCGAACGCCACGGCGGCCACGACGACCTGTACAACGCCGAAGCCCTCGACGCCCTGGCACACGGCCCGTTGGCCGATCGCACCGAGATGCTCGTACGCCGCGAACAGAACGCCGTGGTCCAGGCCGGGCTCATCGCCACATCCCACAACGGCCGGGGGATCTACTCCCTCACACAGGCCATTGACCACGACGACCCCGCCGCACTGGACGACCTCTTCGCCGCGTCCGTGTACCGGCTGTACCTCCACGCCCGGCGCTCCGGCCTGGAGTGGGTACACCTCGGCCGGGGAGATGTTCCGCGCATGCGCCGCCTCGGAGCCGATCTGTTCGTGCCCCTCGACCACTGGCTGCGCGCTCCCGGCCTCGCGTTCCGGGAGGAAGCGGGAGCGGAACACACACTGTCGGAGTACGCGGCTCCCCCCGTCACAGAGGTGCCGGTCCCGGGCCCGGCCCGCTTCCGCCAGGTGCCCCGGTTCGACACGATCGACCTGTCCAGCAACACCAACCCGTTCCTGGGCGCCGCCGGTGAATACCCCCACCTCGACACAACAGAGCTGGCCGGCACCTACCTGGCCACGATCGCGACATTGCCCGGCCACGAGGGCGTGGACGCGCTGAGCGCGGATCACCTGCTGTTCAGCAGCGGGTCGGTGGACGGCGTCATGCTGCTCCTGGCGGCGCTGGCGTCGCCCGGCGAGCGCGTCTGCGTCACGCCACCCACCTTCCCGCTCTACGGCCACTTCGCCCACCTCCTTCGCCTGCCCGTCGTCGAGGTGCCGCTGCACGGCGACGACCTGTCCCAGCTCGACACCGACCGCATCCTGGCGGCCGATCCACGGGTGACCATCCTGTGCGACCCCAACAACCCCGTCGGGACCAGGCTCGACCCGGAGCAGGTCCACGACCTGGTGGCTCGCGGCCGCGGGCTGGTGGTGATCGACGAAGCCTATGTCGAGTTCAGCGAGAAGCCCTCGTACGCCCGGCTGATCGCCCAGCACGACAACCTCATCGTGCTCAGAACACTCTCCAAGGCATGGGGACTCGCCGGCGCGCGCTGCGGAATCGCCCTGGCCCAGCCCGGCATCATCGACGCGCTGCGGCGGGTGCAGGTGCCCTTCGGGTTCACCAACGCCTCCCAGCACGCCGTGCGGGACCGGCTGACCAATGTGCGGCGGGTGGTCGCCGGCATCCAGCGCATCCGCGCCGAGCGTGACCGGATGGCCTCGGCGCTGACCGAGCATCCCGCGGTGGCTCGGGTGTTCCCCTCGGAGACCAACTTCCTCTTCGTCCGACTGCACAAGCACGAGCGCGTGATGGACCAGCTTCGGGGCGCGGGCATCGTCGTCGCCGACACCGGGCGGGTGATCCCGGATACCTGCCGCATCACCATCGGCGATCGGCGCGCGAACACCGCGCTGCTCGAAGCGCTCTCCTCCGCTCTGTGAGCCGTATCGTTCAGCGAAAGGATCCCGCTCGTGGGTAAAGATTCTCGCTCCGATATCCCGCTGTCCAGCACTGTCGTCGCCGAAGGTTATGCTCGCTGGAGCCCGCAGCTGCACAAGGAATTCGACACCAACGCCCATCATGGGTGGATTGGCCAGACGCTGGTGAAAGAGACCGATTCACTGCGCATCTGGGAGACCCACCTTCAGCCGGGAGAGCGAATTCCCGTCCATCGGCATGTGCTGGATTACTTCTGGATAGCTCTGACAAACGGCCGGGCCCGCCAGCACTCGAGCGATGGCACCACGCATGAGATCTCTTACGCCCGCGGACAGTCTCGGCATTTCCGCTGCCCCGAGGGGCGATACCACCTTCATGACCTGAAGAACATCGGTGATGACGTTCTGTCGTTCCTGACCATCGAGACAAAGGGCGGGCCGAACGAGCCCATTCAGCTCCCAAAGAATTGAGGACTGTCGGCCCGCAGGGCGCACACGCCCCGCGGGCCGACGGCTCAGCTCCCCTTCTTGGTGATCACGAACCGGTCGATGACCAGATAGTCGATCTCGGTGGCAAGGAAGCACTCCAACGCGTCCCGCGGCGAGCAGACGATGGGCTCACCGGCCACGTTGAAGGACGTGTTGAGCAGGCAGGGCACATCCGTCCGTGCCGTGAAGGCGCGCAACAGCCGGGCGAGCGCGGGGTTCTGCCGCTCGTTCACCGTCTGGGCCCGCGCCGTGCCGTCCACGTGACAGGCGCCGGGGATCCGCTCCTGGTACTCCTTCCGCACCGGGAAGACGAAGGTCATATAGGGGGACGAGGTCTTCTTGCCCATCGAGAAGACGCGGGGGGCCTCTGACTCGAGGATGACGGGCGCGAACGGGCGGAAGGGCTCCCGGTGTTTCACCCGGAGGTTGATGATGTCCTTGATGTCGGGGAAGGCCGGATTGGCGAGGATGCTGCGGTTGCCCAGGGCACGCGGTCCGAACTCGGTCCGGCCTTGGAACCAGCCCACGACGTTCTTCCCTGCCAGCAACTCCGCCGTCCGGTCGGCGATCGAGATGGCATCGGGCTCCTCCTGCCACTCGACGCGGTCCGCGTACTCCGCCAGCGTGTCCTGGACCTGCCGCTCGTCGTACGAAGGCCCCAGGTAGGGGGTGGTGACCGCGTCGGCCGGCCGATTCCTGAGACCGGCGGCGTACACGGCCGCGCCAATGGCGACCCCGGGATCGCTGGCCCCGAAGCTGACCTCCATTCCGGTGAACGGCGACCTCTCCAGCATCTTGGTGTTGGCCACGCAGTTCAGCGCCAGCCCGCCCTCGAAGAGCAGGGTGTCCAGGCCGGAGGCCGCGGTCAGCGCCCGCACCTGATGGGCGGTGACGGCCTCGACCATGTGCTGTGCCAGCCCGGCGACCTTGACGCGGAAGTCGAACTGCTCGCGCTTCTCGCTGTCGCCGCCGAACAGTTCGTCGAACAGTGCATAGTAGGCCGATATGTCCCGGGGGATCGAGATGGTGTACGAGCCGTTCTCGTGCAGCCGCACAACGCGCTCGAGCAGCGGGTTGTGCTGCGGCGGCGGGCCGTACGCGGCCAGGCCCATCACCTTGTACTCGTCGTTGTTCGGTACGAACCCCAGATAGCGCGTGATCCGCCCGAACGCCACCCCGAGCGAGCTGGTCATGGGAACCGCGCTCTCGTCGAACTGGCGGACCACGCCGTTCCGCAGCTCGCCCATGACGGAGGACAGCGTCTCCGCCCGGCCGTCGCTCACCAGGAAGGCGGCGTCACCCCCGCCGGCCAGGTAGGCGCCGCACATGAGATGGGCCAGGTGATGGGGCACCAGGGCGAGCTTGTTGGGATCCAGCTCATAGCCGGTGCGCTCGACGAAGTCGTGGTACACCGCGTCGGGGCTGAGCATGCCGGTGTAGAGCTCGCCCGTGCTGCGCAGGGCGTCGAACTTGGCCGTGACCGGCATGTCGGAGTCGCATATCCCCGAAATCATCTCCTCGGCCACCGTCGTCGAAAACCGCCAGGGGAAAGCGAAAACATCCACCTGGTCGAGGTCGACACCGGCGGAGTTCAGGCACCAGGTGATTGCGTGGGCCGGGAAATCGGACGTCTTCTTGACCCGGCTCAGCCGCTCCTCCTCGACCGCCGCCACCACCTCGCCGTCGATCACCAGAGCCGCCGCAGCGTCATGACCCACCAAGAGATTACGGCCGACACCAGTCGCCCCGTAGAGACGCCCGAAAAGCTCCGCACCTCTGCTGAATCCGTTGTAACCGAGTACGATCACTGGCTCTCAGCCTCCCAAGTACGACAGTATCGGCGGAGGAACAGGCTACTCGGGCCGGATACTTGAGGGATAGGCATGATGCACAAGCAGATTGTGGATTTCCTTCCCGGGGATACGGCGGGCCGGGGAGAATTCCGCACCGAATGCTTGGCGGGCCCGGGACCGCGGACGGGCGCGGCCTTCGTTACGTATACTTTGGGCATGTTGAGGTTGGAACGGCTCCGGGCCGACCACGCGCCCGCCCTGCTGGCCTTCGAGCGCGAGAACCGGGAGTACTTCGCCCGGTCGATCTCGGACCGGGGAGACGCCTACTTCGAGGAGTTCGCATCCCTGCTCCGTGCCCGGCTCGCCGAGCAGGACGCCGGTGTGTGTCACTTTCATGTCGTCGTTGACGACCAGGGGGAGTTGGTCGGCCGCGTCAATCTCGTGGACGTGGAGGAAGGGGACGCCGAACTCGGCTACCGGATCGGCGAGCGCGCCGCGGGCCGGGGGATGGCAACCGCCGCGGTGGAAGAGGTGTGCCGGCTGGCCGCCACGGCGTACCGGCTCTCCACCCTCACCGCGTACACCACCCTCGACAACGTGGCCTCCATGACCGTGCTCGGCCGCAATGGATTCACCGTCGTGGCGGACGCCACCGTTGGCGGACGCCCCGGCCTGCGCTACCGTCGCCGGCTCGGTGCGGAGCCCGGGAGGCGTTGACCGGGGGCGATGGGTCGGACCTCGGCGACGGTGGCCGGGGTGATCCCGGGTGCAGGGGCGGATCACCTACACCCAGAGGCTGGGACCGGCCTCGTGGAACAACTGGTGTGCCCGCGACCCTCTTCAACGGACCCCGTGTCGCGGGGCAGGAGTTGAAGGCGGCCTCGGGGGCGCCGCCCGCGCCGGGGAGGCGGCCCTCGGGCTTGTCCGGACCGCGGTCCACGACGGTGGTGTTGTGATGTTGGCGTAGCGGTCGGTGGCGCGGCCAGGTTGGCGGCGGTGCTGGGAGGCCGATGCCGACGAAGCAGGTGGTGGCGTCGGCGAGCGCGCGGGCGGCGTTGAGCTCCATCAGCTCGTCGCTGGTGAAGCCGGTCGTCCCGGTCGTCCCGGTCGTCCCGGCGGGGGTGGCGGTCGTCGGGTGAGTGCTCCCTCGCGGTTGCGCACGTATCCGTCGATCCACCGGGTGAACGCCTCGCGGTCGCGGGCGATCGGGTCCCATGCCTGGTAGAAGGGCGCTGCCGCGGGTCGAGTACGCCGGTGGCGTAGGAGGAGTGGGCGCCGCCGGGGACGACGGACACAGCAGCGCTTTTGGGAACCATTGGCGCGAGGGGTGTTGACGTCTCTCGCCGCCTGCCTATCATCCATGCTTGTCCGAACCTCCGATTGCTGTTCGGTATGTCGAACGGTAATCGGGTGGGACGGGCATGCCCGTGGCACGAGGCTCATCCGCGCGCATGTGATGCCGTACGTACATCGTCGCCCCTGTGACTCCTCCGCTCATGCCAGAAGGAGAGTGATCCTCCATGTCATGGCGTCATCACGAGCACAGCCGCCGCGCGGCCCTGGCAACGGCCACCGGCCTGATCGCGGGGGCCACGGCCCCCGCCGCCTTCGCGGCCCGCGCCGCCGCCTCCAGCGGCAACGCCGCGATCACCGCCCCCTCGGCCACTGCCGCGCAGTACACGAATCCGGTGATCTGGCAGGACTTCGCGGACATTGACATCATCCGCGTGGGCAACGCCTACTACTACTCGGCCTCGACGATGCACTACTCGCCGGGGGCGCCCATCCTCCGCTCGTACGACCTGGTGAACTGGGAGTTCGCCGGCCACTCGGTGCCGGTGCTGGACTTCGGCTCCAAGTACGACCTGGGCGGCTCCCGCGCCTACGTCAAGGGCGTCTGGGCGTCGTCGCTGGCCTACCGCCCGAGCAACCGGACGTTCTACTGGCTCGGCTGCATCGAGTTCTCCACGTCGTACATCTACACCGCCCCGTCCGTCGAAGGGCCCTGGAAAAGGCTCACGACGATCAACAACGCCTACTACGACGCGGGTCTGCTCATCGACAGCGACGACACCATGTACGTGTCCTACGGGAACACCACTATCAGCGTGGCTCAGCTCTCCGCGGACGGGCGCGACCAGGTCCGCGCGCAGCAGGTGTTCACCGCCCCGTCGAGCGTCGGGACCCTGGAGGGCTCCCGCTTCTACAAGATCAACGGCAGCTACTACATCTTCCTCACCCGCCCCGCCAACGGCCAGTACATCCTGAAGTCCACCAGCGGTCCGTTCGGCCCGTACACCATGCGGCAGGTCCTGCTCGACCTGCGCGGGCCGGTCTCCGGCGGCGGCGTGCCACACCAGGGCGGGCTCGTGCAGACCCCCGGTGGCGCCTGGTACTACATGGCCTTCGTGGACGCCTACCCCGGCGGCCGGATCCCCGTGCTGGCCCCGGTCGCCTGGACCTCCGACGGCTGGCCCGTGGTGCAGCTGGTGAACGGTGCCTGGGGCGCGTCGTATCCCGTCCCGGCCGCCGTCCCTTCCCCGTCCCGCCAGGTCGCCCCGCTGACCGGCGTCGACACCTTCGACGGTACGTCCCTGAAGCCGGCGTGGGAGTGGAACCACAACCCGGACAACACCAAGTGGTCGGTCAACAACGGCCTGACCTTGCGCACCGCGACGGTCACGAACGACCTGTACGGGGCCCGCAACACCCTCACCCACCGCATCCAAGGGCCCACCTCCACCGCCACCATCGAACTCGACCACTCCGCGATGCGAGACGGCGACCGGGCCGGACTGGCACTGCTACGCGACTCGTCCGCGTGGATCGGTGTGAAACGGGACGGCGGTGCGAGCCGGGTGGCGATGGTGAGCGGGCTGACCATGGACGGCAACTGGAACACCACCGGCACCGGAACGGAACTCGCGAGCGCCGCTGTCCAGGGCGGCCGCATATGGCTGCGCGCCACCGCCGACATCCGCCCCGGTGCGGGACGGCCGGGCACCTTCTCCTACAGCACCGACGGCACCAACTTCATCCGCCTCGGGCCCACGTTCACCATGGGCAACGACTGGCGGTTCTTCATGGGCTACCGGTACGCCATCTTCAACCACGCCACCCAGGCACTCGGCGGCTCGGTCAACGTCACCCGGTTCGAACTCACCACCCCCTGACCGGCCCTCTCCGGGCCACCATCAGCACACGGACGCGAACGCACACTCGTACGGCCAATTTTGGGAGCGCTCCCAAGGTAACCCCCACCCATTCGAGGAGAGAGATGAACCTCCGCAAACGACACGACCGACGCGGTCGACGTCGCGCCTCGGCGTTAGGGCTCATCGCCGCCGGCGTCATGGCGGTGGCCGGGACCGCCACCGCCACCGCCACCGCCGCATCCGCATCCGCATCCGCATCCGCCAAGGCTTCCACCCTGGGCGCACAGGCCGCCCAGTCCGGGCGGTACTTCGGGGCCGCCGTGGCCGCGGGCAAGCTCGGCGACTCGACGTACTCGACCATCCTGGACCGCGAGTTCAACATGGTCACACCCGAGAACGAGATGAAGTGGGACACCACCGAGCGGTCCCGCGGCTCGTTCAACTTCGGCCCCGCCGACCAGATCGTCAACCGCGCCCTCTCGCGTGGGCAGCGCGTACGGGGCCACACCCTGGTCTGGCACTCGCAGCTGCCCGGCTGGGTCGGCTCCATCGGCGACGCCAACACCCTGCGCAGCGTGATGAACAACCACATCACCACCCAGATGGCCCACTACAAGGGCAAGGTCTACGCCTGGGACGTGGTCAACGAGGCGTTCGCCGACGGCGGCAGCGGCCAGCACCGCCCCTCGGTCTTCCAGAACCTGCTGGGCGACGGCTTCATCGAGCAGGCGTTCCGCACCGCACGCTCGGCCGACCCCGCGGCCAAGCTCTGCTACAACGACTACAACATCGAGAACTGGACCGACGCGAAGACCCAGGGCGTCTACCGCATGGTGCGCGACTTCAAGGCGCGAGGGGTGCCCATCGACTGCGTCGGCTTCCAGGCCCACTTCGGCACCGGCGGCCCGCCGGCCTCCTTCCAGACCACCCTGTCCAGCTTCGCCGCACTGGGTGTGGACGTGCAGATCACCGAGCTGGACATCGCCCAGGCGCCGACCACCGCGTACACCAACACGGTCAGGGCCTGTATGAACGTCTCGCGCTGCACCGGCATCACCGTATGGGGCATCCGCGACACCGACTCCTGGCGCGCCGGGGAGAAGCCACTGCTCTTCGACGGCGCCGGCAACAAGAAGGCCGCGTACAACGCCACCCTGACCGCTCTTGGCGGCACACCCGCGCCCCGGACCGCGGCCTCACCGGCGTCCTCCGCATCGTCCCCCGCCTCGTCCGCCTCCCCGGCCGCATCACTGCCGTCCAGCTTCCGATGGAGCTCCAGCGGTTCACTGATCGCGCCGAAACCGGACGCCACCCACAACATCGCCGGGCTCAAGGATCCGACCGTGGTCTACCACGACGGCAAGTGGCACGTGTTCGCCAGCGTCGCCAGCTCCTCCGGGTACAGCCTGGTGTACCTGAACTTCACCGACTGGTCCCAGGCCGCCTCGGCGCCGCACCACTACCTGGACCGCAGCGCCATCGGCGCCGGATACCGGGCCGCACCCCAGGTGTTCTACTTCGCACCGCAGAAGACGTGGTACCTGGTCTACCAGACCGGCAACGCCTCGTACTCCACCAACAGCGACATCAGCAACCCGAACGGGTGGAGCGCCCCCCGCAACTTCTACTCCTCGATGCCGGACATCATCCGGCAGAACATCGGCAACGGCTACTGGGTCGACATGTGGGTCATCTGTGACAGTGCCAACTGCTACCTGTTCTCCTCCGACGACAACGGGCACCTGTACCGCTCGCAGACCTCCCTGGGCCAATTCCCGAACGGGTTCACCAATACCGTCATCGCCGCCCAGGACTCCAACAAATACGCCCTGTTCGAAGCGAGCAACGTCTACAAGGTGCAGGACAGCGACCAGTACCTGCTGATCGTCGAAGCCATCGGCTCGGACGGACGGCGCTACTTCCGCTCCTGGACCTCCAACAGCATCGCCGGCTCCTGGACCCCGCTGGCCGCCTCCGAGGGAAACCCGTTCGCCCGGGCCAGTACCACCAGCTTCCCTTCGGGCGCCTGGACGAAGGACATCAGCCATGGCGAGATGATCCGCGCCGGAAACGACCAGACCCTCACCATCAACCCGTGCAAGATCCAGTACCTCTACCAGGGCATGAACCCCAACGCGAGCGGTGACTACAACACCCTGCCCTGGCGCCTCGGCCTCCTCACCCAGACCAACTCCACCTGCTGATCGCACCGCGGGGGGCGTCGCGGGCGCCCCCCGCGGCCGACCGCCCTCTTGGTTGATTGCTCATGGCACTGGGGGCACTCTGGAGTGCATGAAGGACCGCGTCAGGCCGTTCGACGAGGCTCCTCCGCACCTCGGAGACACCGGAACACCACTGGCTGTGACGGACGCGCTGGGCCGGGTCGTGGCATGGAGCGCCGGTGCGGCCCGGCTGGTCGGCCTCGGTGCCGCGGATGCCGTCGGCCGCCCGGTGGCCGACCTGCTCGGGACCCATCCCCACTGGCTGACCTGCCGCCCGGACGAGTGGCACGGCACGATCGAGGTCCGGCATCGGGACGGCCGGTGCCGGCAGGCGCCGGCACGGGCGTATCGCCTCGTGGGGGGAGCCGACGAGGGGCCGCTCTGGCTGCTGGTCCAGGAGCCGGAGAAGGTGTCTCGGGCGGAGCAGGTGTCCCCGACGGGCGAGGCGCTGGCCGACTGGGTCCTGACCGGCTCTCCTGTTGCCGTGACGGTCTACGACACCGGAATGCGTTGTGTACGCCAGAACGAAGCGATGCGCCGGCTGACGGGCGTACCCGACGAGGAGCGGATCGGCCAGGGCCTGTCCGCGGCCGTGGCCGGAGCCGATGTCAGGGAGTGGGAGGCGCGGATGCGCCGGGTGCTGGACACGGGGCGGGCCGAGGAGGGTTTCCTCCTCTCCGGGAGAACCGTGCGCGACCCCGACCACGACAGGCGTTTCACCGTCTCCGCCTCCCCGCTGCGCGACCGGGCCGACCACGTGGTCGGTGTCTGCGCCACGATGGTCGACTCGACCGAGCAGTACAGAGCCCGGGAAAGGCTGGCCCTGCTGAACGAGGCCAGCACTCGCGTCGGCAGCACCCTCGATGTGATGCACACCGGACAGGAACTGACCGACCTGGTGGTTCCCCGGCTCGCCGACTTCGTCTGCGTCGACCTGGTGGAGGCGCTGCTGACCGGCGAGGAGCCGCCGCCGGGCCCGGTCCACGGGGTGGTGCTGCGCCGGGTGGCGCACCGGTCCGTTCGGGAGGGCACGCCGGAGGCCGTGGTCAGGGTAGGGGAGGTGGACTGGTACACGGCGAACTCGGCACAGGCCCGCTGCCTGGCCACTGGGCGGTCCGCGCTGTACCGGACCATGCGCGAGGCGATCTCCTGGATCGCGGAGGATCCCGCGCGCCTGGCCAAGGTGAAGGAGTACGGGATCCACTCCTGGATGATCGTGCCCGTGCGCGCCCGGGGCACGACGTTGGGTGTGGCGATGTTTCTCCGGTCGCGACATTGTGAGCCCTTCGAGTCCGAGGATCTGTCCCTCGCCGAGGAACTGGTCGCGCGGGCCGCCGTCTGCCTGGACAACGCCCGGCGCTTCACACGCGAGCACATGGCGGCCCTGACACTGCAGCGGAGCCTCCTGCCCCAGCGGCTGCCGGAACAATCCGCGGTCCATGCGGCGTTCCGGTATCTGCCGGGCGCCCCCGAACTCGGTGTGGGCGGTGACTGGTTCGATGTGATTCCGTTGTCCGGCGCGCGGGTGGCGCTCGTCGTCGGTGATGTCGTCGGCCATGGTCTCCAGGCATCCGCGACCATGGGCCGGCTGCGCACCGCCGTGCGGACTCTCGCAGACGTCGATCTGGCTCCGGCCGAATTGCTGACCCAGCTGGACGACCTCGTCATCCGGCTGGCCACCGAGTCCGAGACGGGCGCGGAGGGGGCCGCACCCGGAGACACTGGCGCCACCTGCCTGTATGCCGTATACGACCCGGTGGCCGGCCACTGCTGCCTCGCCCGCGCGGGGCATCCGCTCCCCGCGGTGGTGTGGCCGGACGGGACCGCGGAATTGCTGGAACTGCCCGGCGGCCCTCCGCTGGGCCTGGGCGGCCTGCCGTTTGAGTCGATCGAAGTGGAGCTGCCGGCGGGCAGCCTCCTCGCGCTCTACACCGACGGCCTCATCGAGTCCCGGCAGCGCGACGCGGCCACGGGAGTCGATCGGCTGCTGCACGAGCTGACCGGTGAGAGTGCCTCGCCCGACGCCCTGTGCGACCGGGTCTCCAGGGCGCTGTTCCCCGACCACCCCGCCGACGACGCCGCGCTGCTGCTGGCCCGGGTCCAGCGCCTCGACGCGGACCGGGTCGCCACCTGGGATGTGCCGGCCGAGCCCGAGGCGGTGTCGGGCGCTCGTGCGCAGGCCGTCCGTCAAATGCGTGAGTGGGGTTTCGAAACAGTCGGCTACGTCACCGAGCTGGTGGTCAGCGAGCTGGTCACGAACGCCGTTCGCCACGGTGGCGCGCCCATTGAGCTGCGGCTCATTCGCGACCGCTCACTGATCTGCGAAGTATTCGACGGCAGCAGCACCGCGCCGCATCTGCGCAGAGCCCGCGTGTTCGACGAAGGTGGCCGTGGCCTGATGCTCGTGGCACAGCTCACTCAGCGCTGGGGCACGAGACAGACACCGGGCGGCAAGCTCATCTGGTGCGAGCAGCCGCTGCCCTGACCTCGGGAACGGGCCCGGCGAGGTGTCGCCCGGGGACTACTGCATGGAACGCCTTCGGTGCGCGCAGCTCACCGTACGCGGTGCGCGCCGAGTTGTAGTCGCAGGTCTGGTCCTTGCCGCCATGGATGAACAGCACCTTGGCCGCGAGGCCGGCCGGGTTGCCCATGTCCACGCAGGCGACCGGGACGGCGGTCACGATGCGGTTGTCCGGCCAGGCGGTGAGCAGTCACTGGGTGGTCATCCCGGCCATGGAGTGACCGGCTACACCGGCACCGGCACGGGTGTCGACCAGTTGCCGTTGCAGACGCTCCCGACGTTGCTGTTGTCGGAGAATGAGGGAGCGGGGCAGATGAAGCCCGCAGAGGCCAGGTCATGGGTCCGCGAGGAGTAACAATCGGAGTCGCGGCCCATGCTGTGGCTCCACTCGGCGATGGGAAAGACGCCGTTGTCGATGGGGGCGTTCGGGATGGGGGCACCGTCCGGGGTGCCGGAGGCCAGGTAGAAGATCTTTGTGAACAGCTGGCGGCTGCCGCGGGACCAGTTGAATTGCCGTACTCCGATGGCGAACGGCTTGGTGGGCGCCTGGCGCGGAACGGCCGTTCGTGGCGCCGGGGGTGGTGGCCACGGCTACGTTGCCGAGCAGGGACAGACCCACGCCTGCCGCGGCAGCCGTGCCGAGGCCGAGGACACGCAGCCCGTACGTCGATGTCTCCGCCGTGTCCAAGGACGGCACGATCGGCTACGCCACCGTGACTCTCGACGGCAAGGCCGACGCCGTGCCCGAGGAGGACATCACCGCGATCATCGACACCGCCAAGGGTGCCGGGACCGACGGTCTCCAGGTCGAGCTAGGCGGCGATGCCGTGCGCGGCGCCGAGGACAAGGGAAGCCCGACCGCGGTACTGGCCGGTATCGTGGCCGCTCTGGTCATCCTCGGGCTGCTTTTCGGCTCCGTGGTGGCGGCCGCCGTGCCGCTGATCACCGCCCTCTTCGCGGTCGGCGCCGCCCTCGGCCTGATCGTCATCGCCTCGCACGTCTTCACCATCGCCGACTTCACCCCGCCCATTACGATGCTCGTCGGACTCGGCGTCGACTACGCCCTGCTGATCTTCTACCGCTACCGGCACGAGCTCACCGCGGGCGCCGCCCCGGCCGAGGCCGACCGTAAGGCCCTGGACGCCGTCGGCCGCACGGTCTTCTTCGCCGGCCGCACCGTGATCGTCGCCCTGCTGGGCCTGGTCGCGCGCGGCCTCGGCTCGCTGAGGGGCGTGGCCCTCGACCTGGCACTGACCGTGCTGATCACGATGGCCGCCTCCCTGGTCCTGCTGCCCGCACTGCTGGCGCTCTTCGCCAAGCGCATCCAGCGCCACGTACTGAAGCACGCGGCCAAGTCGGCGGCCAAGGGCAAGTCCGAAGGCTGCCGCTGGCGGGCCCTGGCCGGAGCCGTGCAACGCCGTCCGCTGTTGGCGCTCCTGGTCGCCGTCCTCGCCCTGCTGGTCCTGTCCGCACCGGCGCTGGGGATGCGCCTGGGTTTCGCCGATGCGGGCAACACCCGAAGACCTCGACCTCCAAGAAGGCGTACGACCTGCTCGCCGAGGGCTTCGGCCCGGGCTTCAACGGACCGCTTATCGTCTTGGCGCAAGGCGACGAGGCCGCCGGCCAGGCCGTCCGGTCCTAGCTGGCCAAGGCCACGGGCGTGGCCGCGGCCAGCCCCGCGATGCCCACTGAGGACGGCGCCCTGTCCACCATGATCGTCTACCCCGAGACGGCGCCGCAGGACGAGGGCACAGTCGAACTGGTGCATCACTTGCGCGATGATGTGGCACCGGAGCTGGAGCGCGACACCGGCGCCCAGATCCTGGTCGGCGGATCCACCGCCGCCTCCCAGGACTTCGCGGACACGGTCGCGCAGCGGCTGCCGCTGTTCGTCGCCGTCGTCGGGCTGTCGTCGCTGCTGCTGATGCTGGTCTTCCGGTCGGTGCTGATCCCCATCAAGGCAGCCCTGCTGAACCTGCTCTCGATCTCCGCCGCACTCGGCGCGATGACCCTGATGTTCCAGGAGGGCTTGTTCGGGGTGCAGCCAGGTCCGATCGAAGCCTTCCTGCCCGTGCTGATCTTCGCGATCGTCTTCGGGCCGTCCATGGACTACGAGGTGTTCCTGATCTCACGGATCCATGAGGAGTGGGAACGTACCAAGGACCACTCCCTCGCCGTCCGGGAAGCACTGGCCGTCATCGGCAAGGTGATCATGGCGGACGGGGCCCCATCATGATCGTGGTGTTCGGGGCCTTCATGCTGAGCACCCACCGGATGCTCCACCAGTTCGGGCTGGGCCTCGCCGTGGCGATCCTGGTGGACGCGGTGGTCATCCGCTGTCTGATCGTCCCGGCAGCCATGCAGCTGTTCGGCAAATGAGCCTGGTGGCTGCCCGCCCCCCTCGCCCGGCGGCTGCCCAAAGTGGCGCTCCAGCGCCCTGCGGACAGCTGACGACCGACGCGGTGAAGAGCCTGCCCCTCATAGGAAGGTTCCGATAATCGCTGCCACACCTGGTCGGTTGGATCAGACGGCGAGGAGTCCCACATGCGCTCGGCGGAGATTGTCCGGCCGAGCGTATCGTGTGTGCGTGGACGGCGGGCGAGAGGTGTTCGCCGCCTCAACTCATCGGCGTGGGTGCGTCGTTGGCCCCATGTCCCGCCACACCGTTGGACGATCGGCTTCTCTTGGCCGAACCGCGCCTTGACGGTGGTCGCGGCGGCGGGCACACGCAGCCGCTCCTCGGGCAGGCCCGCGGTAACGGCCGTCGGCGTCCTCGCCTTTGAGGCGGCGCAGAATGCATGCGGTGACGTCGTCGGAATGCCGATAGGATTGAAGGTCGAGGTCGACGGTCCATGCTGAGTGTCCGAAGGCGCCGAGCACGCGGGCGGGGGCCGTGCCGCGTGGCGCGGCCCGCCACCACGCGCATGCTGCGGGTGCAGGCGAACACCCACAGCAGGCGCGCGATCCGGTGGGCTTCCTCCAGCCCCGCGGCCTCCTCGATGGCGTCGGCCAGCCTCCGACCCACTCGCCCGCGGCAGCCCGCGTCCTCAGGCTCGGGTGCAGGTTCAGCCGCCGTCCCATCCGCTCACGCGGCCACGGTCGGTGCTCGAGCAGTGCGGCGATGGGCAGCATCGGCAGGCCCTCCCCAGTGGCCACCAGGCCCACCACCGCGTCGGCATCGAGGTCGTCACCTCCCGCGGCAGGCGCACTGGGCGGGCCCGTCACATCGGGCTGGTCGGCGTGCGGGAACGCGACCAGCACCCCATCCTCGGGCCCCGGTCCGCACGTCAGTACGTGCTCCGCATCGATCAGAACCCCGGCGGCGTCACCGAAGGCGGCAAGCCAGCTGGCCGTTGCGCCAGCCTGTGCGCGACCGTCGCCAGTCGGGTGCGCGCGCCGTGTAAGTGGATGCCGCCCGGCGGGCGGAGCGCGCCGAACACGCCCGCGCCGTAGATCGACCGCGTCTGCACTACTGATCCGCACACCTCGCCGGTCAGAATGTTCGCGCGCTCTTCCGGGCACGGAGTTCGGCCACGTAGCCCGCGCCGACGGCGAGCAGGGCGCCGGACAGCGCAAGGAGCAGGGTCGCCCAGTTCATCCATGCGTAACGGGGATCGCTGGAGTAGGTCGTGCCATCGTCGAGGACGCAGTCGAAACGGAGCGGCAGGTAGGAGGACCGGTGATGGGAGAGGTGCTGAACCGTGTCCGTGTCGAAGCCCTCGCGGCACGCCGGAGGCGGCACCGAGCCGGCACCGTCGTTGAACTCGTGCTCGGAGGTGAGAACGGCGAAGAGTCCCAGGACGTAGATGGACGCGGCGGCAGCGGCGGCCAGGCATGCGCCACGCTGCATCAGATGCACCGGCCACGGCTGGGGCCGACCCGGAAGCGCCATCGCGATGACGCCGACCAGGGCGATCAGCGCGCCCATGGCGCATAACGCGGAGATGCCGAGACCCATGATCATGATTGGCCCGGGGACTGGGCGTATCCGCCGCCTGACTCGTTGAACCGCACGATTTCCTCGATGGTCCGCTGGAGTCTCAGCTCATCCTGGTCGGATACGATGGCCTGCCCCACGCGGCCGTACGGGCCGACCGGCGTGTCGGGTGACGAAGAATACTGGATCTCGTCGAAACGGAAGGCGCGCTCGAAATCCTGTTGAGTGAGGCTTCCGTTCCTAGGGCGGCGTAGAAGGATGTACCCGTAGAAACGATCCGGGGCACCGCTGTTCAGTGGCCCGGTCGGCTCTTCCCCGAGGGCGAGACTGATCTCGACGTCAAAGAGGTCGACCCCGAATGTCAGCTTGTTGACCTGAGGGGAGAGGGCGCCCGGGAGACGGATGGCGCACTCACCGAACGTCAGCCCCGCGTCCTCCGTGAATGCTTCCAGATGGAATACGCAATCAGGCGCGCCGAGGCTTGCGAGTGCCTGTCCGGCGAGCGTCTCTGCTTGCTGGAACAGCGTCGGACAGCGCCTTCTGTCCAGGATATGGGCGGCCAGGACGCCGCCTTGTACGGCACTCAGTGGTGAGATGTGGTTGCGGCTCATGGACGACCACTGAAGACCGCCGTTCTGCCAGATGCCGTCTATGTAGACTTCCGAGGCGTCGACGAAGGACTCGGCGACGACCTCGACGTCCGACTGCCAGGTGAACAGCGTCAAGGCCCGTTCGTACTCTTCCGGGGACCGGACGATGGCCGTACGAAGGGCACCGGCTCCGGTGGCCGGCTTGACCACGAAGACGTTTCCCAGATCGTCGGCGAGATCCTTGAACGAGGTACCCACGGGGACATATCGGCAGCGCGCTCGCTTGACGTGGGGCGGCAGCTTGCTCTTCTGTAGGAACTTGTCCCGGAAATGCAGAGTGGTCTTTGAATCCGTATTGCCGGGAAGATTCAACTGCTGCCGCAGATAGGCCGCTCCGAATACGCCCATCTCATGGACGGTCAGCACTCCCGCCGTATCATCGAGGTGCGCGGAGAGGGCCGCTCGCAATAGCTCCTGGGCGTTCTCCATGTCGGTGACGTACGTGAAGCCCCGGCCTTCTGGTGGGCGCGCCGGCGGCTGGACGATATAGAAGGGATCCAAGCCCCGGCGCTGGAGTGCCTCGTCCAGGCCGTCCCTATATCCGATGACAATCATCGTCGGCATTCTCGTCTCCCCCGATTACGCCCAGCCAAAACCTCCAACATCATTTCACGGGAATGCAGAGGCGGAGCCTATGATGTAGGTCACAGGTCAATCTTCGCAGTAAGGAATGTCTCGTCGAGACCGGCATCGGCGGACGTGACGACGGCGCGCTCGGCGTCGATGTCGAGCGAGCGGCACAGCACCAGGTAGAGCAGGGACGATATGGCGAGTCCGACCAGCATGGTGACATCGGCGCCCTTGACCCAGCCGGCTCTACCCGGACACCGGCGCCCCCTGGCGACCGAGCGCCCTCTACCTGGCCACGCACCCACACTCTGCCGCACGGGCGCTGGGCGCCCGCCTGGTCCGGGACGGCAGAGCGATGTACAGCGTCCCCGACGAGTGGGTCAACGCAACGGTTGACGTCCGTCCCTGGCTCGACCAGAAAATCGGCGCTGTGCTCGCCCACCGCACCGAGGTCGAGCGGGGAGCGCTGCCGGGTCGGCTTGCGGGGCTCCCGCCGAGCGACCGGGAGGGACTGTTGTCCACGGAGTGGTACATCCGCCGTGACCTCGGCCCCGCAGCGGCGGCCCAGACCCACCTGACGTAAGTGGCCCTCACCGACGGGGGATGCGGTGAGGGCCACCCACAGTGTGGCACGGCATAGGTGCGGAAGCGCACGTTCCGAGCGAGACGGACGCATATATCTACAACCGGAACTCGGCGGCCCGCACGACGGCGGCGGTCGCGGCCACCGTCACGGTGATCACCTGGATGCCCAACTGAGGTAGCTGTGGCGCGCCGTTCACCGGATGCTGACGTGGGAAACGGCACCTCATGTGACACGGGGTCACTGGCTGCCCGAGGCTCTTGGAGGAGAAGGTCATGTATCACGTCAAGCGTTCCGCCCTGAGTGCGGTGACCGGCCTGGCGGCCGCCCTGTGCTGCGCTCCTCTGGCGGTGGCCGCCACACCGGCCGCCGGCGCCGCCGTCCCCGTGCCGCTTCATGAGAAGGGCGAGGTCTTCCAGCTGACGGCGAGGCCGACGCAGACCAACTTCGTCGATGTCGCCCCTCCCGGGAACAGCCAGGGGGACGAGCTCATCGTCACCGGGGACCTCTTCCGCTCCAACGCCACGGTGGGCCGATTCGACGAGGTCTGCACCGTGACCCGCACCGCCCCCATGGACACGAGCGACCTGCAGTGTCAGATCACTCTGTCGCTGCCCGAGGGCCGGATCGCCGTGCAGGGGGTGTTCACCATCACCAGTGCCGGCCCCGGTGACATCACCCTGGCCATCACCGGAGGCACGGGGCGCTATCGCACGGCCCACGGCTCCATCCACGCCGTCAACACCAGCGACGCCGAGAGCCAGCTCACCGTCCATCTCATCCGCTGAGGATCTGGGGAACTGAGGATCTGGGGAATTGAGGATCGCGTCCCTTCACCCGCGCCGCTCGGCCGGGCCGACCATGGCGGCCGGGTCGGCGATGCGGTCGAAGTCCTCCGCGGTGACGTCGCCGGAGGCCAGCGCGGCCTCGCACAGGGTGGTGCCCTCGTTGTCGGCCTTGTGCGCGATGGCCGAGGCCTTGTCGTCCCGGCCGCGGCCCGCGGACGGCCTTGGACGGAACGTGTTCGAGTTCGGTGTATGGAATGCCGCATTAGGGATATGCATCCCTTTACGGACGTATCTCGACGAGAGGCCTGTCATGAAGTTCGCTGTCATCGGCGGTACCGGGCTCATCGGGTCGCAGGTCGTCAAGAATCTGAAGGCCGCCGGGCACGAGGCGGTACCGCATGCGCCTTCCACGGGAGTCGACATCATCAGCGGCAAGGGGCTGGACGAGGCCACGGCGGGGGCCGACGTCGTCGTCAACCTGGCGAACTCCCCGACGTTCGACGAAGCCTCCCTGGCCTTCTTCCAGACTTCGATGGACAACCTGCTGGCCGCGGCCCAGAAGGGCGGCGTCGGCCACTTCGTGATCCTCTCGATCGTCGGCGTGGACCAGGTGCCGGAGCTGGACTACTACCGGGCGAAGGCGCTCCAGGAAGAGCTCCTCGCGGCCGGGCCGATCCCGTACTCGATCGTCCGGGCGACCCAGTTCATGGAGTTCATGGACGCCACCCTGTCCTGGACCGCCGACAGCGAGACCGTCCGGCTGCCCACCACGCCGATCCAGCCGATCGCCGCCAAGGACGTGGCCGCCGCGGTGACGGATGTGGCCCAGGGCCCCCCACTGCGCGGCATTCGCAACATCGCGGGCCCCGAGGTCTTCCCCCTGGACGAGCTGGGCCGGATCACCCTGTCCTCCAAGGGTGACAACCGCACCGTCGTCACCGACCCGACCGCCGGTATGTTCGGAGCGGTCAAGGGCGACGTCCTCACCGACACGGGCGCCGACCTCGCCCCCACCCGCTACGCCGACTGGCTCTCCTGACCCGCGTGCGCCGCTATGGGGTGTCCGGCGGGCCACGCGGCGGAGCCGCATAGCGATGTACCTCCTAGTGGTGCGCCTCGGGGTCGAAGTCTTCGGGAGCCCGGTCGGGGAATGCGATGACGGAGCTGATCCGGCCGTCCTCGTCCAGCTGGATCACATCGGTTCCGGTGGCGAAGGACGTGCCGTCGCAGTCGCCGGTCAGGATCTCCCACTGGAGCCTGGCGCGGTGGTGGTGAACTTGGGGCCGCCGGGCGCGTGCTGTCGATGACCTGCGAGGCATTGCCGTCGCCCGCGTGGCCGGGCGGCCTGAAGGTCATGACGACCACCACCGAACCGGTCGGGGTGCTGTTGCGGTCCTGGCGCCAACGCCGCCGTCGCTCCCAGCTCGATGTGTCGCTCGCCGCCGAGCTGTCCACCCGGCACCTGAGCTGCATCGAGACCGGGCGTGCGAAGCCGAGCCGGGAGATGATCCGGCGGCTGTGCGACGAGCTGGACGTGCTGCGGGAGCGCAACGCGCTCTACCTGGCCGGGGGCTTCGCCCCGGTGCACCCCGAGCGCGCCCTCGCCGATCTGGGCGCGGCGTGCGCCGCGGTGGAGGCCGTCCTGACCGGGCGCGAGCCGAATCCGGCGCTCGCCGTCAACGTGCGCTGGGAGTTGCTGGCCGCGAACCGTGTCATGGGGGTGTTTCTCGGTGACGTGACGGGGGAGTCGGCGCGGCCACCGTTGAACGTGCTGAGGGCGACCCTGCACCCCGACGGCCTGTCCGGACGCATCCGCAACCTCGGGCAGTGGCGTGCGCATGTGCTGCGCAGGGTGCGCCGCCAGCTGGAGCGGACGTCGGCCGCCGGCCTGGCGGAGTTGCTCGCGGAACTGGAGAGCTTCCTCGTCCCCGAGGCGGACACGGACGAGCTCTCCCATTCTTCCCGGCGGATCCGCGCACGGCGGACCTGATGCGGGCGGCGGTGGCCCGGACCGGCCTTCGCGACCGGCCTATGCGGTGAAGGGCCCGTGCTCGACGAAGCGGTGCAGTTGGCAGGCGAAGGTCTGCGCTTCGCCGGGTGGCCAGGATGCCAGGGAGTCCTCGATATGCGCGGCGAGGCGCTGCCGGGTCGTTTCGACCGCCGCTCGCCCGGCTTCGGTCAGGGCGAGCAGAGTGGCGCGCCGGTCGGCGGGGTCGGGCTCGCGGCGTAGCAGGCCGGCTTCCTCCAGGCGGGTCGCGCGGCGGGTGACGCCGGAGCGGTCCAGGCCGATCTCTTCGGCGAGACCGGCGGCGCTGCGCGGGCCGGTGCGGGCGAGGCCGCTGAGCACGGGGTAGGTCACCTCGTCCACGGCCTCGCCCAGGCCCTCGGTCAGGCGTCGGTAGATCTGTTCACGGGTGCTGCGCTTGAGCAGCGCTCCCAGCGCGTCTGCGATCTCGTGTCCTACATCGTTCGGCATGACATCAAGACTAGCGTGCGCAACGCACGCAATATGCGATACGATGCAAGTGCGTGCTCGGCGCACGCAGTTTTGGGCCTCCGAAACAGAAGGGCACCGTCATGGCCACTGCCACCTCCACTCCCACCTCCCGTACCGACATCGCCACCGCCCTCACCGACCTGCTCTTCACGCCCGGTCTCGAACTGGCCGAGGCCGTCGACCGGCACTTCGCCCCCGACTATCGCCAGCGCACCGACGGCCGCTGGGACGACCGCGGTGAGTTCATGTCCCACATCGCCCACCTGCGCACGATCGTGGCCCGTGGATCGGTCCAGGTCCTCGACGAGCTCGCGCAGGGCGACCTGTACGCGGACCGTCATGTCATCGACGTCGTCAAGACCGGCGGCTCCACCGTGCGGACGGAGGTCTACCTCTTCGCCGAGTTCGCCCCTGACGGGCGGTTCCGCCGCATCGAGGAGACCACCCTCATGCTCGAGGGCGCCGACGCCGACCGAAACCTGGGCAGCGCTCGCTGAGGCCGCGGGGCCCCGTACCGCCGCGGTGGTACGGGGCCGCTGTCTGCCCCGTGAGCGAACGGCGGCCGGGGCCACCCGGGCCGTACGGTGGCCGGGGCCGAGCCGCCCGGCGGGGGAGCGGGCGACTGGCTGTACCAACGGTGGAGCGGTCCACCGGCTACCCTGATCTCCCACTACGCCCCATAGAGCACGCGTCCTGCGAGAGAATGACCCGAGCGAAGGCGTCTCGACCGGGGGCCGCCGACCGTCGCACCCGATGCGGGAAAGGGAGCTCGGAGATGAGCGCACAGCCCGAACACCCCACCGACCGCAGGATCCCGGCGATCCCCAACACGATCAACGGCATCGGTGACGCGCTGACCGGAGCGAACCGGGCCCAGTTCTATGCCGAGGTGCTGGCCGCTGAAGAGGAGACCGTTCCGGGCGTGATGCGCAAGTGGTGGAAGGCGGCCATGCTCGACCGCGCCCCCGGCGCCGGGGAGAGCCGCGCCAATGCCGCCGCCGGCACCCATCTTGTCTCCGTGGACGATCTCGCCGACCGGCTGGAGGGAATCACCCGATGAACCCCCGGCCGCGCGGCGGCTGGACGGCGTGGACCGAGGAGATCCCCGCCCAGACGCTGCTCGACATGCCACCGGACCTCTCCAAGAAGGTGGTGAACTTCCTGAGCGCGCTCGCTCTCGAAGTCGGCGGTGCGATCGACCGCGACCGACGGCCCCCCGGCGACCCCATGGACGACCTCGGCGCCCGGTACAGCCTGCAGATCGGCGGCGAGCCGGTCGTCTTCGAATACGTCGTCCTCCCCGGACTCCGCGAGATCCGCGTCCCCGTATTGGTCTGGTTCCGCTGACCTTCCGTGGCGGGGCAGGGGTTGACCGCGGGCCGTCCCCTTGGCCGCTCCACCGGAACTCCTGTGCGTACGGGTATCCAGAAGAGGTGTCCGTCGGTTGACTTCCGTGCCGGGACGGCGGGGCGCCCAGGTGGTCGCGGGGATGGTGCTGCCTTCCCGGCCTACTTCGATTCGACTCGTCCGAGCGGGCTGGGGTCGGCCGCCAGCGCGTCGCACGCCGTCTGCCACGCGGAATCCCCGGGGTTGAGCTGTGTGCGGAGGTAGGCCGAGGTGAGCCGCTGGACCGCGGACACGCGCTCGGGGCTCTCGTCGGTGGTCTCGGCGACGTCGTAGCCGGAGACCCCGCCGAGCCCGTGCTCCGCGTCGAACAGCGTGAGCAGGGACTTGGGGCCGGGGGAGAGGAAGTACGGATCGGTGTGCCACTCCGGGCCCCGGACCGTCAGATGGGGAGAGGCGTCCTTGTCGCCGGCGACCACGAGCGCGGGCGCGGTCATCTTGGAGAAGTCCGTGCTCAGGAAGAAGGGGAAGTTCTCGGCCGTGGACTCGGTGAGGGCATCGCCGCCCCTGCCGGGTGCGGCAAGCAGCACACCCGCCGTGATCCGGGGCTCGGCCAGGTCCACTTCCGTTCCGTCCTCCGGGTCGGTGAGCCGGGCGCCCAGCAGCAGGCTCGCGGTGTGCCCGCCCATCGAGTGCCCGGCCACGGCCACCTTGCTCCGGTCAACGCGCCCGAGGAGCTGTGGAACGGCGGCCTCGATCACATCGAGTTGGTCGAGGACGCGCGTCATGTCCTCGGCCCGCGATCGCCAGAACAGCGGCGCGCCGGGGGTGTTGGGGTCCAGGGTCAGCGTCCTCGAGCTCAGATGGGTGGGCTGGATCACGACGAAGCCGTGTGCGGCCCAGAAGTTGGCGAGAGGGGCGTATCCGTTCAGTGAGGAGAGGTGGTTCGAGTAGCCCTGGCCGTGCGAGAGGAGGATGACCGGCAGGCCGCTCCCGGTCACGGGCGCGGAGATGCGCACTTTCAGATCCACGGCTCGGCCGGGAGCCGGCAGTACGACCGGGCTGGCCGAGAGGACGGGAGTGGGCGAGCCGAAGGTGTCGGCCGCGTATGTCGATTCACTCATGAGTGCTCGTATCCCTTCAATGGCCTCTGCCGCCGGTCTTGTTCGGCCGGGGTGGGTGAGGCGGTCAGGAGCGTCCGGTCTCGGTCAGCACCGAAAACGGATCGTCGTTCCGATTAATGTACGGAGCGACGTTCCGTTTTGTCAAAGCGGTTGACCGTGAAGCAGCTCAGGCGGCCATCCACGGAACAGGGCAGGCGTGGGGTGCCATGCCCTCCGGGCACAAAGCCTTGATCACTGTCTTGCGGATCGCCCGCCATGTCCGCAGGGAACACCCCAAGTGAACGCGCAGCTCGACCGCTTCTCGCGCACCGCTGCTCTGACCAGGGTGTTCCACGGCCCACTGCTCCGCCAGCAGGTCGTACACGTCGGCGGTCGTCAGCTCGCTCCCGGGAAAGGTGTGCGCGACGGACTCGCTGACGATACGGGCGCTCCGGGAGCCCACAGCCGTCTCCACGAGTTCCCTGACCCATGCCAGCCCCTGCTCGTCCGCGTACAAGCCGAACCTCAGGGTGCGCGTCCTCATCCCGTCACCCGGCGGTTTCCCACGCTCGCGAACAGGGCCCAGCCGTCCAGCTCCCGCCTCGTGGGATCGTCGGGGCGCCATCCTCGGGCCAGTGCCTCGTCGAGCAGGGCTCTGGCGGTTCCGGGCTCGTGCAGGTTCAGATAGCCACCCTCCGTGGTGCCGACCACCCCGGAGGCCGTCGGGAATCCGCCCGGCACCGTCCTGCCGGGACCGCTCCGGAACGCTATGCGCAGTTCACCTCTCGCCCGGAACAGCCGGAGGACGAGGGTTTCGCGGCACTCCGTGTGCCGTCCGTCGTTCAGTGTGCGGTGGGTGTGGCGCAGGGACCACAGAAAGGTGTCCCCGTCGACGACCAGCCGCCGGGCCTTCCTGTCGTTGCGAGCCATCCGCGGATCGTAGTCGCGTGGCCCTGGGGCAACAGCGCATTTTCTCGGCGAGTGGTGGGGAAGCGGGGGAGCGTATCGCTCCGGAGAGCATGTGCGCAGCGTCCCGGGGGGCAGGCCGCTCGGCCTGCCCCCGGGGACGCGACCACCCTCAGGCCCGCCGCGCCGCCACGCAGCGGGCGTGAGCCGCCAGGAGGGTCGGCATCGCGAGCTGCGGGCCGTCCGGGTCCTTGGCCGCGTCGTCCCAGCGGCGCAGCGCGACCGCGTTCCGTCGCGGCGATCGTGGCGGACCACGACGGCGGGACGCTGCGCGAGATGACGTAGTCGATCCGCCGGTTGATGAAGGTGCCCGACCCCTGGGTCCGGCGGACGACGAACCGGCGCTCCTGGTCGCATTCACATCGGGAACGGTGATCGGCCCACTCGTGACAGTTGTTTCGCGACGCGAACCGGCCGTACGGGTGCCCGCCCCGGCCGCCGGTCGGGGCGGGCACGGTGGGCCGTACGCTCGAGCCGACGGAGAATGTGTGGTCAGCCGGGCGAGGAACGGCAGCCCGCGGTCGGAGGAGCGATGTCAGGCGCATGTTGTGCCCCCACGTCCGGGGGCGGCGAGGAGATTCCCGAAGCGTCCGCCGTGCGGGCCCGGGCCCCGGAGCGGGACCGGGCGCAGGGGCTGCGCGCCATGCTGCGCATCCCCGGAGGGACGTTTCAGATGGGGGGTGACGACGCCGACGCGTTTCCCGAGGACGGTGAAGGCCCGGTCCGGGAGGTGCGGCTGTCACCGTTCCTCATCGACGCGACCGCCGTCACCAACCGGCAGTTCGCGGCGTTCGTGCGCGGCAGCGGCTACCGCACCGATGCCGAGCGCTACGGCTGGTCCTTCGTGTTCTACGCACTCGTCCACCCCGACGCCCGGCCCATGGTGCGCGAGGGCACGGTGGCGGAGGCGCCCTGGTGGCTCGCGGTGGACGGGGCATGCTGGCGGGCCCCCTACGGGCCGGGGTCGTCGTGGACCGATCTGTCGAACCACCCCGTCGTCCACGTCTCCTGGCGCGATGCGTCCGCCTACGCGGCGTGGGCGGGCAAGCGGCTGCCCACGGAGGCGGAGTGGGAGATGGCGGCGCGTGGCGGTCTGGAACGCTCCCGCTACCCCTGGGGGGACGAGCTCCTGCCTCGGGGACAGCACCGCTGCAACATCTGGCAGGGGCAGTTCCCGCAGATCAACACCGGTGAGGACGGGTATCTGGGAACCGCGCCGGTCAAGACCTACCGAGCCAACAACTTCGGCCTGTACAACACGTCGGGCAATGTGTGGGAATGGTGCTCCGACTGGTGGAGCACCACATGGCAGGTGGCCGACCGCCCGGAGACCCGCCGGGACCCGGCCGGACCTCCCACCGGGGAGGCGAAGGTGATCCGCGGCGGCTCGTATCTGTGCCACGCGTCGTACTGCAACCGCTACCGCGTCGCCGCGCGTACATCCAACACACCGGACAGCAGCACCGGGCACATGGGGTTCCGCTGCGCGGCGGACCTGCCCCCGACCCGCTGACGGCGCCCTTGGTTGACACCGCTACGGGAGCAGGTGAAACATACACGGCATACTGGTAAGACCAGTTAACTGGAGCGTCCTCGGATCTATATCTCCACGCCAAGGAGCGTCTTGGATGACCAACGCCTCTCCTCATTCGCCGTCCATGAGCGGCACTTTTCAAGGCAAGATCGGCACCACCTACGAGGAGTCGACTCCGTGGTGGCCCGAGCAGCAGACGCTTCCCGAGGACACTCCCAATGTCGTGGTCATCGTGCTCGACGACGTCGGCTTCTCCGATCTCGGCTGCTTCGGCTCGGACATCGACACGCCGGCCATGGATGCCCTCGCCACCGGCGGCCTTCGCTACGCGAACTTCCACACCACCACGCTGTGTTCGCCGACCCGTGCCTCGCTGCTGACCGGCCGGAACCACCACTCCGTCGGCATGCGGATGCTGTCCAACTTCGACACCGGCTTCCCCAGCGGCCGCGGACGGATCACCACGGCCGCCGCGACCCTGCCCGAGGTGCTGCGCAACAGCGGCTTCAACACCATGGCCGTGGGCAAATGGCACCTGGCGCCGATGGAGCAGACCACCCCGTCCGGGCCGTACACCCAGTGGCCGCTGTCGCGCGGGTTCGAGCGCTACTACGGCTTCCTGGAAGCTGAGACGGACAGCTTCCATCCGGAGCTGTTCTACGACAACCACGCCGTGGACCCGCCGAAGACCCCGGAAGAGGGCTACCACCTCAGCGAGGACCTGGTCGACCGGTCGATCGAATTCGTCCGCGACCAGGCATCGGTCACGCCGGACAAGCCTTTCTTCCTGTACCTGGCGTTCGGCGCGGCGCACGCCCCGCACCAGGCTCCCCAGGAGTACCTGGAGAAGTACCGTGGCCGGTTCGACCACGGCTGGGACGCCGAGCGCGCCACCCGGCACGCCCGCCAGATCGAACGGGGCATCCTGCCGCCCGGCACCGAGCTGGCGCCGCGCAACCCCGGGGTCGTGCCCTTCGACGAGCTGTCGGACGACGAGAGGAAGCTGTCCGTACGCCTCCAGGAGGCGTATGCGGCGATGCTCGACCACACCGACCACCAGATCGGCCGGCTCATGGAGTTCCTGGAGCAGATAGGCCAGATGGAGAACACCATCACCATCCTGCTCTCGGACAACGGGGCCAGCCAGGAAGGCGGGCAGAAGGGTTCGCTCAACCCCACCGCCTTCCAGAACGGCATCTCCGAGGACCTGGAGGAGATGGTCGCGCGGATCGATGACATCGGTACCGAACGCGCGCACGCCAACTATCCCTGGGGCTGGGCGCAGGCGGGGAACACACCGTTCAAGCGCTACAAGCAGAACACCCACGAAGGCGGCGTGCGCTGCCCGCTCATCGTGCGGTGGCCCCGGGGGCTGCCGCGCACCGGCGAGGTCAGGCAGCAGTTCCACCATGTCAACGACATCATGCCGACCCTTTTCGAACTGCTCGGTGTACAGGCCCCCGAGGTCTACAACGGCATCCCGCAGCTGCCGGTCCACGGTGTGAGCATGGCCTACACCTTCGGCTCGCCGGCCGCGCCGACGCGCAAGGAAGCCCAGTACTTCGAGATGTTCGGGCACCGCGCGATCTGGCACGACGGCTGGAAGGCGGTCGCCTTCCACCAGCGCGGATCGTCCTTCGACACGGACCAATGGGAGCTCTACCACCACGACACCGACTTCTCGGAGTGCAACGACCTGGCGCAGGAGCGGCCCGAGCAACTGCAGAAGATGATTTCCCGCTTCTGGGTGGAGGCAGGAAAGTACGATGTGCTGCCGCTGGACGACCAGGGGTTCGCCTACCGGGCGAAGATTCCGCGTCCCGGCTCGCCGCGCAGGCGCACCACCTTCACCTACTACCCCGGCATGGCCCATCTGCCCATTGCCGCGGTGCCACCGGTGATGAACCGCGCGCACCGCATCACCGCGCACGTCGACCGGGCCGCCGCGTCGGACGAGGGCGTCCTGGTGTCCCTGGGCAACATCAGCAGCGGTTACGTCCTGTACGTCAAGGACAACCGGCTGGTCTACGAGTACAACTTCCTCGGCACCCGGTACACGGTGACCTCGGAGGAAGAACTCCCCACCGGACCGGCGGAGTTGAGCTTCGAATTCGTCAAGACCGCTGACATGCAAGGCACCGGACACCTGTACGTGTCGGGCAGGCCGGTCGGCACCGAGGCCATTCCGCGGGTCCTCCCGCACTTTCTGGGATGGCAGGGCATGGACATCGGCCGGGACACCCTGTCGCCCTCCTCGCCCAGCTATGACGGCGAATTCGCGTTCACCGGGACGTTCGAGAAGGTGGTGTTCACGGTCGCGCCGGACGAAGAGGGCACCGAGCCCTTCGAGCGCATCGACTGATCCGGCCCCTGACGGCTTCAGGCCCCTCTCCCGAGGTGAAGTGCCTCGGGAGAGGGGCCTGAAACATGTGCGACCTCCGGTCAGCTGGGTGGCGTATAGCGTCCGTCGATCGCCGTCCAGCCTCCATCCACGAAGAGCTGGCTCCCCGTGACGAAGGAAGACGCGTCCGACGCGAGGTAGACGACGGCGCCGGCCAACTCGTCGGCCCGGGACCAGCGGCCCAGGGCGCTCTTGCTGGCGTAGGCCTCCGACCACTCCGGCACGGCTCGGATCTGCGCGGTCAGCGGTGTGTCCACGACGCCCGGGGCGATGGTGTTCACCCGCACGCCCGATGGGCCCAGCTCGGCGGCCGCGGCCCGCAGCAGCTGGACGAGGCCGGCCTTCGTGGCCGCGTACACCCCCTGGCCCGGCTCGACGGACACCGCGCGGATCGAGCTGAAGCCAATGATGCTTCCCCCGCCGCGTTCGGCCATGCCCCGGCCGAACGCCCGCACCAGGTCGAAGGACGCGCGTAGATTGAGCGCCACGACCCGCTCGAATTCCTCCGCCGTGTAGTCGAGCAGGGGCTTGCGCACGTTCGTCGCGGCCGTGAAGACGAGCACGTCGACGGGTCCGATCTCCTCGGCGGCACGCGCGACGGCCTCCCGGTCGAGCACGTCGAGGGCGTACGCGACCAGGTCCGGCCCCATCGACGCCGACTCCTCGGCCGCTGTCAGATCACGGTCGGCGCACACCACCGTGGCGCCGTGTGCCGAGAGCGCCAGGGCGCTCTCGCGGCCGATTCCGCTGCCCGCGCCCACCACGACGGCCTTGCGGCCGTCGAGCCTGAACAGGCGGGAGTACGCGTCCACCGGATCGGTGTGGTCCGTTGCTCGCACTGTGGTCCTCACGGCTTCTGTGTCGTCGGGCGGATCACTGCCATACGGGTGACGGTGAGCTCCTCGATGGCGAACCTCGGGCCCTCCCGTCCGGCCCCGGAGTCCTTCACGCCGCCGTACGGCATGACATCGGACCGGAAGCCGGGAACCTCGTTGACGACCACTCCGCCCACCTCCAGGCGGTCGAGAGCGGTGAACGCCGTCTCCAAGGCGCTGGTGTAGACGCTCGCGTGCAGTCCGTAGCGTGAGTCGTTGACCAGGTCGAGGGCGGTGTCCAGATCGGGGACGGACCGTACCGCGACCACGGGGGCGAAGACCTCCTCGTTCCAGACGGCGAGCGCGCGGTCCACGTCGAGCAGCACGGTGGGCTCGAGCACCCCGTCGGTGACACCGCCTCCGGCGACGAGCGAGGCCCCCGCCGCCACCGCTTCGTCCAGCCACGCGCGGACCCGCTCGGTCGACCGTTCGTCGATGAGTGCCGAGACGCGCGTCGCCGGATCGCGGGGATCGCCCACGGCCACCCGGGCCACCCGCTCCGTCAGGCGGGCCACGAACTCCTCCCGCACGGCGTCCACCACGATGACCCGCTGCACGCTGATGCACGCCTGGCCCGACGCGTAGTACCCGCCGCGCACCACCGCGTCGGCGGCGGCGTCGAGGTCGGCGTCGGCGGCCACCACCAGGGCGGCGTTGGAGCCGAGTTCGAGCAGCACCTTGGTGGGTGCCGCGTCCCGGGCGATCTGGTGGCCCACGGCGGCGGAACCGGTGAAGGACACCGCACCGATCCGGCGGTCGGTGGTCAGTGCGACACCCACCTCGGGGCCCCCGGTCACCAACTGGACCGCGGCTTGCGGCGCGTCGGCGGCGCCGAGGGCCTCGCGGAGGAGGTGCACCAGCCACAGGGTGGCCAGCGGCGTCTGCGGGGCGGGTTTGACGATGACCGGGCAGCCGGCGGCCAGGGAGGGCGCGACCTTGTGCGCGGCGAGCAGCAGCGGGTAGTTGAAGCCCGCGATGCCCACCACCACGCCGATCGGCTTGCGGGTCCAGAAGCCGAGCAGCCCCTCGCCCGACGGCAGCAGGTCCAGCGGCACGGTTTCCCCGTGCAGCCGGGCCACTTCCTCGGCCGCCGTCAGCAGTGTCAGCAGGGTGCGGTCCACCTCGACACGGCAGTCGACCAGCGGTTTGCCGGTCTCCAGGACCAGGAGCCGCTCGAAGTCCGCGCGTCGGGAGGCGATTGCCTCGTGTGTGCCGAGCAGCGCGGCCCTGCGGGTGTGCGAGGGGAGCCGTCCGACCCGCTCGCGCATCGCGAGGGCGGCGTCCACCGCTTGGCGTGCGAGTCCGGTGTCCCCGACGGGGGCACGGGCGACGAGCGTCCCGTCGTAGGGAAAGCGGACGTCCTCGCTGGCGGGTGCCTCGACCCAGTGGTCGCCGATGGGAAGACCATCGGGAAACTCCCTCACCACGGGGGATTCGCCGGCGGCGGGTTTGACATGGGTGGTCACGGTCGCTACTCCCGGTTGAGGTCGGCCGCCGACACCCCGGACAGGGCCCTGCCCAGCGTCGGAGCGGCGGCGATCAGCCTGCGTGTGTAGGAATGCTGTGGGTCCTCGTACACCTGCTCAGTGGACCCGGTCTCCACGATCTGCCCGGCGTGCATGACCGCGACCCGATCGCACACATGGCGGACCACGGACAGGTCGTGGGAGACGAAGACCAGCGTGAGGGACAACTCGTCGACGAGGTCGGCGATGAGGTTGAGCACCTGGGCCCGTACGGACACGTCCAGGGCGCTCACCGGCTCGTCGGCCACGATGATCTTCGGACGGGGGGCGAGGGCGCGCGCGATCGAGATGCGCTGCCGCTGGCCACCGGAGAACTGGTGCGGATACCGGTTCGCCGCGTCGGCTCGCAGGCCGACGGCCTCGAGCAACTCGGCCACCCGCTCACGGCGGTTCCCATGCCCCTGCGCCACGAGCGGCTCGGCCACGATGTCGCCCACGCGCATGCGCGGGTCCAGCGAACTCATTGGGTCCTGGAACACGAGTTGGAGCCGCTCGCGGACGAACTTCAGCTGTCTCTCCCGGAGCCCGGTGATGTCCCGGCCGTCGATCGCGACGCTGCCGCCCGTGGGCCGGTCGAGCCCGGCCAGGATCCGCAGCAGGGTCGACTTGCCGCACCCCGACTCGCCCACGATGCCGAACCGCTGCCCCTGGGGGACGGCGAAGCTGACGCCGCGCAGGGCGTGCACCGGCGGGCTGGAGCGGCGCAGTGAGGTACGAGGCCGTTGGTAGACGCGCGTGACGTCGCGGACGCTGATGGCGTCCACGGGGCCGGTCCGGGGCCCGGGGGCGAGAGGGACGCTGGTCGGCTGCTCAGCCACGGCCGGCCTCCTGGTTCGTGGGTGCGCCGCTCTCGGGCACCGGGTGGAAGCAGGCGTAGCCGGAGTCCGGCCCGGTCGGAACCCATTCCGGCCTGGTGGCGCACACCTCGGTCGCTTGGGCGCATCTGTTTCTGAACACGCATCCGGCGGGGAACTGCCCCGCCGCCGGAACGGACCCGGGGATCGTGGCCAGCCGACCGCGGTCGTCGACCACGGTCAGATCCGACGCGCCGATCAGGCCCTGGGTGTAGCGGTGCCGGGGCCGGGTGAACACCTCCCGGACCGGGCCGGACTCGACCAGCCGCCCGCCGTACATGACCATGACCCGCTCGCAGGCGGTGGCCACCACGGCCAGATCGTGGGTGATGAAGAGCATGGCCGACCTGCGGTCCTTGACGCCTCGCACGATCAGGTCGAGCACTCGCGCCTGCACCGTGACGTCGAGCGCGGTGGTGGGCTCGTCGCAGACCAGGAGCGCGGGGTCGTTCGCGAGGGCGATGGCCAGCACCACCCGCTGCCGCTGGCCCCCGGAGAACTGGTGCGGGTAGGCCTGTGCGGCGGCCTCCGGGTCGGGAAGCCCCACCTGGGCGAGGAGTTCCACGGCGGCGGCCCGGGCGGACGCGCGGTCGGGCCTGGTCCGGTGGATCAGCAGCACCTCGGCGATCTGCCGCCCGACCCTCATCGTGGGGTTCAGCGCGGTCATGGGCTCCTGGAAGACCATGGCGAGCTCCTTGCCCCGCACCCGGGACATCCGCGACTCGTCGGCACCCACCAGATCATGGCCGACTCCGGCGAGCCGTACCGACCCCGAGGCCCGCAGCCCCTCGGGGAGCAGGCCCATGACGCTCAGCGCGGTCAGCGACTTGCCCGACCCGGACTCACCGATCAGGCCGACCCGCTCGCCCGCCCGGATGGTGAAGCCGACGTCTTCGACGAGTTTGCGGCCGCCCACCGTGACGTCGAGGTTCCGCACGGTCAGTACATCATCGGGGCAGTCGGGGGAGCCCTGCCCGGAGGCCGATGCGGTGGCGGATGCCGTGTCGGGTGCCGGGGTCATCGGCGGTCCTCCAGCTTGGGGTCGAAACGGTCGCGCAGGCCGTCACCGAGCAGATTGAATCCGAGCACCGCCACCGCGATCGCGACGCCCGGGAACACGGCGAGCCGGGGCGCGATCGACAGCAGCTCCTGGCTCTCCTGGAGCATCCGGCCCCAGGACGGTGTGGGCGGCGGGGTTCCGAAGCCGAGGAACGACAGCGCGGCTTCGGCGAGTACGGCGATGGCGAAACCGACCGACGCCTGCACGATGACGAGACTGCTGACATTGGGCAGGACATGCCGCACGGCGATCGCGAACGGCCCACGGCCCGCCGCGCGCGCGGCGATGACGTATTCGGTCTTCATCACCTGGAGCGTGCCGCCGCGGATCAGCCGGGCGAAATTGGGGATGGACGCGATGCCGATGGCGACCATCGCGACCAGCGTGCTGGCGCCGTACACGGCGGCGAACATGATGGCCAGCAGGAGCGCCGGGAAGGCGAGAAGCATGTCGTTGCCGCGCATCAGCAGCTCGCCGAACCAGCGGGGCGCCATTCCGGCGACGATGCCGAGGGGCACTCCGACCAGGGCGGCCACCCCCACCGCCACGAAGCCGACGAACAGCGTGGTGCGTGAGCCCATCAGGATCTGGCTGAACACGTCCCGGCCGAATTTGTCCGTGCCGAACCAGTACTCCGCCGAAGGCTCCTGCAGCCGCGCCGACGGGTTCACCAGGGTCGGGTCGTGCGGGGTCCACACGAAGGACAGCAGCGCCATGCCGAGCACGAGCGCGACGATGAGACCGCCCACCAGGAGGCTGCCCGTGATCGGGCGCCGCCGCCGACGGCCGCCGGGCACCGCGGACGCGACGGCGGCTTCCGTGTCCAGAGCACTCATGACGCACCCACCCTCAGCCGCGGGTCGATCACCAGGTAGATGAGATCCACCAGGAAGTTCACCAGCAGCACCGCCATTGCGATGATCATGACCACGTCCTGCACCAGGATGAGGTCCCGGTTGGAGACGCTGTCCAGCAGCAGGCTCCCGAGCCCGGGGATGACGAAGACCCTCTCGATGACGACGGCGCCCACCAGCAGTGTGGCGAGGTGCAACCCCAGGACGGTGACCACGGGCACCGCCGCGTTCCGCAGGCCGTGTCGCAGCAGCGCCTGCGTCGGGCGCAGTCCCTTGGCACGAGCGGTGCGCAGGTAGTCCTCCCGGAGGACGTCCAGCACGGCGCTGCGGACATAGCGGGTGAGCATTGCTCCCTGCACCATTCCGAGGGACAGCGCGGGCAGCACGAGTTGCTTGAGGAACAGGACCGGATCCTGCGCCGGGGGCGTCCAGCCGTTCGCCGGCAGCCACCCGAGGCCCACCGCGAACACGGTGATCAGGAGGATGCCCGCGAGGAAAGCCGGGACGGCCACGCCGACCTGGGACAGGGCCGAGAGAATGAGCCCGGACGGCCTGCGGTGCCGCACGGCCATGAGCGTGCCCATGGGGATCGCCAGGATGCAGGCGAGCACCATCCCGGCGCCGACGAGCCACAAGGTGACCTGGAGGCGGTCGGCGATCTGCGGGCCGATCTGCGCGTGTGAGACGTACGAGGTTCCCGGGTCGAAGGTCACCAGCCCGCGTACCCAGCTCAGGTACTGGGTCACGAGCGGCCGGTCGAGCCCGAACTGCTCGCGCAACTGCGCCACGGCCGAATCCGACGCGCTGGTGCCGAGGGCGACACGGGCCGGATCCCCTGGCAGGATCGCCATGAACGCGAACACCAAGACGGAGCTCACGGCGAGGCTGGCCAGGAGGATCGCGATCCGCTGCACTAGACGGACGATCATTGATTCAGGCCGCCTTTCAAGACCGGCCCAGGCCGGTGAGGTCCAGCGACTCGGAGACGGCGTTCACCGGCAGGCCGGTGATGCCCTTGTTCGCCACCATCAGATTCGGCTGAAGGAACAGCCAGTCGGCCGCGGCGTCCTTGGACAGAAGCCGGGCGGCCTTCCGCATGTAGGTGATCTGCTCCTTCTGGGTGCCCTGGTCCGCCTTCTGCAGCAACGCGCGGAATTCAGGGCTGTCGTAGCGGGTGTAGAAGTTCTTGTCCCCGAACACCGTCTGCATGTCGCGAGGCTCCACATGGGAGATGATGGACATGTCGTAGTCGGCGTTCTTGAACACGGTGGACAGCCAGGCGGCGGGGAACTCCAGCTGGTCGAACTTGACCTTGAACCCGACCTGTTCGAGCTGGCTCTTGACCACGGTGCCGCACGCGGTGGCATAGGGCAGCGTCGGAACCCGCAGCCGCAGCGTCTGGCCGGCCACGCCGGACTCCTTGAGGAGCTTCTTGGCCTTGCTGCGGTTGTACGGATACTCGTTCGTGAGGTTCTGGTACCACGGGTCGGTCGGAGGGACCATGCTGCCGATGAGCTTGCCGCGGCCTCCCCAACAGGTCTCCAGCAGGGATTTGTGGTCGATCGCGTAGCGGACCGCCTGGCGGGCCTTGAGATTCTTCAGCGGGCCCGAGCCGTTGTTGAGGGAGAGGAGCACCTCACCGTTGGTCGTGCCCTCGATGACCTTGTACTGCGGGTCGTTCTGGAACTGGTCCAGCGATTCCGGGGTCTGCATCGTGCCGATCACATTGATGGCACGCGAGCGCAGCGCGTTGTTCATGGCCGTCGGGTCCTTGAAGTACTTCAGGGTGACCGACGCGAAGTGCGGTGTGCGCCCCCAGTAGCCATCACGGCGGGCCAGGGTGATCGAGTCGCCGCGGTTCCACTCCTTCACCTCGTACGGGCCGGTGCCCACCGGATCGGTGGCCAGCTTGTCCACGCCGGTCCGGCTGAACATCGCGCCGACGCGGGTGGTCATCCGGTACAGCCAGTCGTTGCTCGGCTTTTTCAGGGTGACCTTGAGTTCCGTGGGCGACACCGCCCGCACCGTGTCGACGACACCCATCTGGGCCTTCTGCGCTACCGTCCACGCGGTTTTGACGCGTTCGATGGAGAACTTGGCGTCCTCGGCCGTGAACGGTCGCCCATTGCTGAACTCGGCGTTCTTCACCAACTGGAACGTGTACGTCTTGCGGTCCTTGGACAGGCTCCAGGAGGTGGCCAGTTGGGGCTGTATCTTCCCGGACTGGTCCAGCTTCACCAGGTTCTCGTAGACGTTGTAGAGCAGCGCCTGCGGAATGGCGGCACCGGCGGTCTTGGTCATGTCGAGGTTGGCCGGTTCGGCGTTGAGGCCGATCGTCAGGGTGTTGCTCTTGTCGGGGCTGCCGCTGCTGTCCCCGTCCGTCGTGGACCCGGCCGAGCAGCCTGCCACCAGCAGGCATGCGAGCGTGGCTGCGACCGTCCCGGCGTGCCGCGTGAACTGCGCGTTCTGTGTCATGTGTACTAACCCTGGCTTTCCATTGTGTGCAGGACGGCTGATGCCACATCAGCTGTAGTGGCGTTGCCACCGAGATCGGCCGTGTGGTGTCTGGTGTCTCTCAAGGTGCCCGCCACCGCGTCGCGGATACGGCGAGCCGCGCCGGCGTGTCCGAGGTCGTCGAGCAGCAGCGCACCGGAGAGCATGCACGCCACCGGATTCGCCACGCCCTTCCCGGCGATGTCCGGCGCCGAGCCGTGGACGGGTTCGTAGATGCCCGGCACACCTCCGCCCGGCAGGACGTTGGCGCTGGGCGCCATGCCCATACCGCCGGCGAGCACGGCGGCGAGATCGGACAGGATGTCGCCGAACAGGTTGCTCGTGAGCAGCACATCGAGGGAGCGCGGAGCCTGGATCATGCGGGCGGCCATGGCGTCGACCAGCACCGTTTCCAGCTGGACCTGTGGGTACTGCTCGCCGACCTCGCGCACCACCCGGTCCCACAGCGGATAGCCGTAGCGCATCGCGTTGGACTTGGTCACCAGGCACAGATTCCCCGACCGGCGACCGGCCAGGGCGAAGGCATGGTGCGCCGCGCGCTCGATGACGCGGCGGGAGTGCACGGCGACCTCGATGCCCAGATCGTGTCCGCTGTCGGCGTGTGCCACCCCGCCGGCACCGACGTATTCGCCCTCGGTGTTCTCGCGCACGATCACCAGATCCACGCCATCGGTGTCGCGCACCTTGGTGGGAACGCCGAGGAAGGCGCGGACCGGGCGGAGGTTCACGGCGAGGTCGAGTTGCTGCCGCAGGCCGATGATCAGGCCCCAGATCAGCTCGTGCTCCGGCACATCGGGTCGTCCGACGGCGCCGAACAACACCGCGTCCGTCTTCTTGACGAGGTCGGCCGCGTCGGCCGGCATCGCCGCGCCCTGCCGGAGGAACCGCTCACCTCCCCAGTCGAACGAGGTCACGTCGAGCCGGTGTCCGTCTGCCTCCAGCGCCGCCCGGAGCGTGGGCACGGTCGCCGCGACGACCTCCGGGCCGATTCCGTCACCTGGAATGACCGCGAGCCGCACGACTTTGGTGCCCCGCGTCATGGACGCCACCTTCCGTTATCACTGGCCTGACCAGTAAGCTCACTTGGCAGGTACCGTGACGATTGAAGCTGTACTTGTCAAGGGGTCCGAACGCCCTCGGGCATCGCGAGGGGGCCACCGCCCGGCGGTAGCCGGGGCAGTAAGGAGAGTGCGAGTGCTCACGGAACAGGACCTGGCCACCATGCCGGCCGTCGAGATGCTGGCCGGATTCGCCGACGGCACATTGTCGCCGGTCGAGGTCCACGACGCCGTCCAGTCGGTGATCGAGGCGCGCGAGAGCGTGCTCAACGCGTTCTGGGCGCGGGATCCGGACGAGTCCCGCAAGGCGGCACTGGCCAGCGAGGCCCGATGGGCGGCGGGGGAACCGCTCGGGCTCATCGACGGCGTGCCCGTGACCCTCAAGGAGAACGTCGCCCGCAGGGGCGTCCCGATGCCCTCGGGCAACGCGGGGACCGAACCGGTCGTCCCCGAGGCGGACGCGCCCATCACCGCGCGAGTCGCCGAATCCGGCGGAGTGATACTCGGATCGACCGTGATGCCGGACTGGGGCATGCTCTCCTCGGGCGTCTCCAGCCGGCACGGCATTACGCGCAGCCCCTGGAACCCCGGCTGGACGACGGGCGGTTCCAGCTCCGGCGCGGGGGCCGCGGCCGCCGCGGGATACGGTCCGCTCCACGTCGGCACCGACATCGGAGGATCGATCCGGCTGCCGGGCACCTGGCTGGGCCTCGCCACGCTCAAGCCCAGCTACGGGAGGATCCCGCTGGACACCCCGTACCTGGGGCGCGCCGCCGGTCCCATGACCCGCACCGTGGCGGACGCGGCCCTGTTCATGCGCGTCCTGAGTCAACCCGATCCCCGGGACTGGACGAGCCTGCCGCCGCAGGACATCGACTGGTCGGCGCTGGACGGCGAGGTACGCGGACTGCGGGTGGGAGTGCACCTGGACGCCGGCTGCGGGGAGCCGTGCGACGCCGAGATCCTCGCCGCGGTGAACCGTGCCGCCGCGGTCTTCGAGGCGGCGGGAGCCGTCGTGGAGCCGGTCGAGCCGTATCTGACCCAAGAGCTCCTGGACGATCTGGACCTGTTCTGGCGGGTGCGGTCCTGGAACGACTTCCGCGCCCTGACGCCCGAGGCCCAACTGCGCGTCCACCCTCACATCATCCGGTGGTGCCAGGGCGGCGCCGATGTGCCGGGCACCAGGATCCTCCAGTGCTACCAGCAGATCATGAGCATCCAGGCGCGGACCGTGGCCGCGACGCTCCCGTACGATCTGGTGCTCTCGCCGGTGGCGCCGGTGGCGGCGTTCGCCGCCGAGCAGCCGATGCCCTTCTCCAGGGACGAGAAGACCATGGCCCATATCGGCTTCACCGCGCCGTACAACATGTCGGGCCAGCCCGCCGCGACCGTCAACTGCGGCTTTACGGCGGACCGCCGTCCCATCGGGGTGCAGATCGCGGGCCGCCGTTTCGACGATCTCGGCGTCCTGAGGGCGGCGGCATGGTACGAACGGAGCCGGCCTGCCGAGGCGGTCCCGCACTGGCCGGACGACGCCGATGGGGCGCTCACGAGGGAGAAGACGACATCGACCACGCCCGAAGGGGAGAAGCCTTGAGCGACGGGGCACAGTTCCGGCAGGTCGCGCCGGTACGGCTCTACCAGAGCATCGTCGAGCAGATCGAGCAGGCGATCGTGCGCGGTGACCTCAAGCCCGGTCAACGACTGCCGAGCGAGCGGGAGTTGGTGACGCAGTTCGGGGCCAGCCGTCCCACGGTGCGCGAGGCGCTGCGTGTGCTGGAGAGCGACGGCCTCGTCCGCTCGCGCCCGGGTGACCCGAACGGCCCGGAGATCCTGCCCTACTCGTCGGCCGGCCTGACCAAGCAGATGACCCGGCTCGTCCAGTTCGACAATGTGTCGATGGCCGAGTTGATCTCGTTCCGCATGATCCTCGACGGGTCGGCGAGCTCGCTGGCGGCCCGGCTGCGGTCCGAGGAGGAGCTGTCCGCCATGGAACGGACGATCGCCGTCATGTCGGAGGCGATCGAGGCAGGGTACGAGGAGTTCAGCAAGGCGGACGTCGCATTCCACGAGGCGGTGGCCGTGGCCAGCCGCAACTCCCTCATCGAGGTCTGCAACCAGGTGGTCAGGGGCGCGGTCCTCGCGCTGATCTCGGACAAGGTCGCCCATGCGCACAACAGCGCGGCGCTCATGCGGGAGTCGCTCCGCCACCATCAGGAGGTGCTCGAGGCGATCCGGACGGGGGACGGCCAGGCGGCGGCACGCATCTCGCGGCGCAAGCTCTACGAGTACTACGCCGGCTACGTCCCCGAGAACGAGCGGGGGCCGCTGCTCGCGCTCGTGGAGGACGAAGAGAGCTGACCCCCGCTGCCTCCCGCCCGGCGCGGGAGCCGTTTCCCTCAGTGCAGCGATCGGCCGCCGTCGACGGCGAGGGTGGCTCCGGTGAGGTAGCCGTTGGTCCCGGCTAGCAACACCGCTTCGGCGATCTCCTCGGCCGTGCCCGCTCTGCCGATCAGATAGCCGCGCCGCTCGTCGACGTGTCCGCGCTCGCTCGGCGAGCGCCGCTCCTGAGCCGTCCTGGCCAGGGGAGTGTCGACCAGACGGGGCACACACAGGCCACCCGGATGCCCCGGGGGCGAGGTCCAGGGCCATCGAACGGCTCAGGCCCACGGCCGCGGACTTCGACGCGACGTAGGCGGCCATCTCGGGGACCGGCCGCACCCCGGCGGCGGACGAGACGACCACGGTCGCCCCGCCTTCGCCCATGAGGGGCAGCAGCGCCCGGCTGACCGTCCACACCCCGGTCACGTTCACGGCGAAGGCCCGATGCCAGTCCTCCTCCGCCGTCCCGGCCGCGGTGTCCACCGCTCCGACGGCGACCGTCCCCGCGCAGTGCACCAGCAGGTCAAGGTGGCCGTGGGCATGGGCGACCCGTTCGGCGAGCGCCTGCACGGACGCGCTGCCGGTGACGTCCACCGGCTCTTCCCCCGCGACCGGAGCCCGGTCCGCCACCACTACGGCGGTGCCTCCCGCCCGCAGCCGTGCGACCACGGCGGCACCGGTTCCACCGGCGCCCCGGTGACGACCGCGACGCCCGGGGCGATACTGGCGCGGTTTATGCGACCTTGCTACTGGTCGGACCAGTAGCAAGGTCACCGCACCAGGAGTATTCCAGGGCCGCGGTTCCCCGAATACCTCAGGGCACGGGAGCTCCGCGTTGCCAGGAGTCGATGACGATCAGCGTCTTCGTCTGGAGCACACCAACCCCCTTACGACGCAGCCGATTGACCACTTTCTGCAGGTCATCGACGCTGTCGACATGCAACCTGACGAGCGCGTCCACATCGCCGGTGAGCGTCAACACCTCGTCGACCTCCGGCAGGGTCGACGCGAACTCCACGATGTCGTGGATGTCGGTGTCACCCGTGAAACGCAGCTCCGTGACCGCCTGAAGGCCCTGACCCAGCTTGGCCTGATCCGTGGTGATCGTGTAGCCGGTGATGACTCCCGACTCCTCCAGGCGTGCGATGCGCCGACGCACCGGCGCCGGGGAGAGCTTCACCAGGCGTGCGATGTCGCGAACGGTGCGCCGCCCGTCGGCTCGCAACAACTCCAGGATCTGCAGATCGACCGAGTCGAGATGTACGGGTGCCGACATGCCGGAAGTGTAAGCAGTACTTTCCCCAACGGTCACTCCCGCCCCGGCCGGACTGCTCAGGAGGAGCGTGTTCCGCATCGCTGCGCACACTTTCGTTGTGGACGGATCGGGCCCTTGAAACCGTGTCCCTCATGTCACCGTCGACACAACCGGCAACACACGTTGCCCCCTCCGAAACCGTGAAGCCAGGCAGCCACCAGGCCGGTGCCGTACTGCGACTCGATGTCCTCGCCACGCCCCTGGCGGTCGCCCGGGTCGCCTCGATCCTGGCCCATCGCCAGTTCGACGTGGTCACCATGGACATCGCCGCGCCCGTTGACGGGCTGCGGAGGGTCACCATCGAGGTGGACACGGCGGACGACATCAGGTTGCAGCAGCTCGTCAAGTTCCTGAACCGCTCATCCGACGTCGTCATGGTTATCCGCCTACCAGACGACAGGGGACAGCGATGAGCCCGGACTCCGGTGCGGCACCCGCGGCGGCCCGCGCCGATGGCGTCCTGCGGTTGGTGGATCCCGGTCGGGCAACGGCCGGCCGGTGAGGTCTGCCCGGGTGTTCTCGGCGGGAATGTCCTCGGGTGCGAACCGCCGCAGGGCGGCCAAGAACTGAGCCAGTTCAATGGCGGCCCTGGAGGAGTCGGCCAGTGCCTCGACGGTCGCCACCTCGCCGTCCAGCCAGCGGGACACCGCCCACGGCCACGGATAACCGAAGCCGGGGTCGCCCACCCACCGGTACCGGGATGGCGAGGGGAAGGTGCGCGAGTTGCTGCAAGACCCTGGCAGAACTAGGAGAAGACCCGAGTGCGGTGGTTTGTCCTTTGCTGAGATGGACAGCTCGCCGAACAGAGTCGGCCACTCTGGACAGGCGATAGGCGACGTGAGGAACGCGTGACGGCCTGTCGCGCGCTACTAGCGGCAATTACGGTGAGGCACGTGACGCTCAGCGCAAGATCCCTACTGCCGGTCAACCTCACCCTCGGCGTGTTGCTGGTAGTGCTGCTGGCCGTGGCCGCGGGGGTCGCCTACTGGTTTGGTCTGTCCCCCAATCCCTCCGCCAACCGTCCGCGGGAGATCGTGGTCGCAGGCGTGCGCGCGGCGGCGCAGCTCGCCGCTGTGTCCCTGGTCATCACCTGGGCCGTCACCAGCTTGGCTGGGTTGGCCGCGTTCCTGGTCGTGATGTTCAGCGTCGCCGTGCGCACGGCGGGCCGACGGCTGACCAGCAACCGCACCTGGTGGCTGACCGCCGCACCGATCGCCGCCGGCGTCGTCCCCACGGTGGCCGCCCTGCTGCTGACGGGACTCGTTCCCGCGAAGAGCCTTGCGCTCATCCCCATCAGCGGCATCCTCATCGGCGGCGCCCTGACGGTAACGGTGCTCGCGGGCCGACGCGCACTCGATGAGCTGGAACTTCGGCGTGGCGAGGTCGAAGCGGCGATGGCTCTGGGTTTGCTCGACCGGGATGCGCGAATGGAGATCGCACGGCCGGCCGCGTCCGACGCGTTGCTGCCGGGGCTGGACCAGACGCGCACGGTCGGGCTGGTGACGCTTCCCGGGGCGTTCGTGGGCATGCTCCTGGGCGGGGCGAGCCCGCTCATGGCCGGGGCCGTTCAGCTGTTCGTCCTGATCGCCCTGATGGCGGTCCAGGCCATTGCCGTTGCAGTGACCGTCGAGCTCATCGCTCGGCACCGTCTGTTCCGTCCTGGAGCGCATGCCATCTGACGTCCGCGCCGGGACCTCGTACCTGAGGTCTATCCGGAGGGCGAATGCGGCTCCACACCGCGTCGAGACCGAACACCACCGCCAGGATGATCGCGAACACTGTCGTGCTCGTCTCCAGCGGCACGCCCATGTTGTCGGTCAGATTGTCGCTGATCAGCATGCTGACGACACTGATCAGGGCCACGACCGGCCAGTACACGCCCGCGCGATAGGCGCTGGTGCGGAACTGCACGACCAGCACCATGGCCAGCAGCGCGCTCATCAGGGCCGATACACCAGTCAGGCCGAGCCCGGCCTTCTCGTTCAGCAGGTCGGCCGCAGTCTCACCCACCGTCGTGCACAGCACCTTGATGACCCAGAGTAGAGGATGACTTCGCGCGCCTTGTTCCAGCGTCGTCGGTGACGCGACCGAGCGGCGGGCCCGTCGTCCGCTGGGGTCGGGAGAGGCTCAGATGTCTCGTAGGTGATGGAGCCTGACCCTGACACCGGACACCTGAACACAGCCTGACCACCGCGACGTCATCCTGCCGTCCTATGCGCAGGATAACGATCCGAAGACGCACCCGTCGCATGGTCGCCGGGCCGGGTCCTAATCAACCCGCACTTCGGTGTTCTGGCATGCGTGCAATAGCCACCTCCCATCGTCCTGCCTGGTCACGACGTAGAGCGGAGCGCCTTCCGTGTCGCCCGCTGCCGAGTGGTAGGCCTGGCGAACCTTGACGGCCGCCACGTCGGGCCGCAAGAACTGCGTATGCACCACTTCGTAGGTGACCTCACCGTCCCAGCTCGCGGTGGGCAGCACGGTGCGGGTGAACTCGGCGATCGCGTTGAAGCCGATGAGGACCTTGCCGTGGGCGGTCGTCCAGAGGGCATCGGGATGAAACAGCGCGAGGAAACCCTCCACGTCCTTGGCACGCTGGGTGCGCTCGACGGTGGCCACGACGTGTTCGATGGCTTTGATGTCTGCGGTTGCGGTATTCACGCGGATCACTCTGAAACTTCAAGTGAAGTTGAAGTCAAGACCCGCAGTCGCAAGGCCCCCCGGACAAGTCCTGGACAGGGACGAAGAGAGCGAGCCGCGGAGGACCCGAGCGGCCGGGCACCCCCCGTGAGGCGGCGGTCGGGCTTGGCATCGCGCCGCACCGTCGGCGCGGCGGGGGCGGCCGGGCCTGATGATTCTTCACCGCTGATCGGCCGTCCAGGACGTGAGGATGCGCAGGGCATCGTGCGAAGCGCTGCCGGGCTCGGCGGTGAGGACCATGAGGCGCTGCCCCGAGCCGTCGGGGCTGTTCCAGATGTCGCAGTCCAGCGTCAGGTCACCGGCCAGTCGATGCCGGTAGTGCTTGGTGCCGTAGCTGTCGTTGGTGACGCGGTGCTCGGCCCACCAGGTGCGGAAGTCGGCGTCCTGGACCGACAGTTCGCCGACGAGCTGGGCCAGTTCGGGGTCGTCGGGGTCTGCCGCGGCCTCCATGCGCAGCGCGGCGACGGCGTCGCGGGCGTCGTGCCGCCACTCCCGGTGCATGTCCCGGACGATCGGGTCCGTGAAGAGCAGCCGCACATAATTGCGCCGCCCCGATGGCATCCGCGAGAAGCCGGTGAACAGGGCCGCGGCGGCGACGTTCCAGGCCAGGATGTCCATCCGCCTGCCGAGAACGATGGCGGAGGCTCCCGTGAGCTGGTCGAGCAGGCGTCGCATGGTGGGCCGTACGCGCTGGACGGACCGCCGCCGGCGGCGCGGCGCCACGGTCAGCGCCGTCGACATCGCCCGCCAGTTCCGGCTGGGAGCCGACGGGGCCCAGGACCCGGCCGTGTTCCAGAGCATGCTGGCCGCCGCGGCGGACGCACGCACCACCGAGTCCCATGGTGAGACGCCGCCGGTCCTGACCCTCTTCCCCGACACCGCCGAGCAGGCCCGCGCGCTCGGCGGAGAGCACGCCGCCGAGGGCTTCGCGTACTACCGCACCCCGCGCGCCCAGCACCCCCGCTCGGCGGGCTTCCTCACCTGGACCAGCGTCGACAAGATGGCGACCTTCGACGCCTTCGGCCCGATCCCGCTGATCGGGCAACGTCCCCTGCTCATGATCGTCGGCACCCGCGCGGTCACTTCCTGGATGAGCGTCGAAGCGTTCCAGCGGGCCATCGGTCCCAAGGAGATCCACTGGATCGGCCATCGCCCGGCAGCCTCGATGGTGCCAGACGGACGGCGCGGGTCCATCCGCGCACCGTCCCCACGACTCGTCAGGAGAGAGATATGTCCGTCCGTACGTTCTGCCGTGCCGCCGTCGCGGTGACGGCAGTCGGCGTCCTGTCGTTGTTCGAGATCGGAACCGCCTCCGCGACCGGTAAGGCATCGGCCTGGTACCTGGGCCATGAAGCGGCGCGGGTGAACTACTGGAGCAGCGCGGACGACTTCCGGCTCTCCGACATCTCATACGACGGCAACTCCGTGTACGCCCAGTACCAGCGCGCCGGAGCGAGCCGGCGAACCCTGAGCAACACCAGGGGCTGTCACACCCACACCGACTTCAACCGCAGCTTCACCAACGGCCAGAGCATCAAGTACCGCGTCTGTGTGAAGGTCGCCCTCGAACCCGACAACTGCAGCGCCTGGAAATGGGACACCACGGGCTGACCACCCCGGCGACCGGACGGGCCCGCCCCGCCCGGTCGCCGGTATGCCTACGGCTGAGTGTTGCGCAGCCAGCGCAGCGAGGCGAGACCCAACGCGGTCATCATGGCCACGATGTCGGGATCGGCGGCCGGCCCGGCCGCGGCAGCGGTCCGCAGGAGAAAACCGGCGTGCAGGGCGAGCATTTCGTTGATCCGGGCGGGGTCGAGATCGCGGGTCAGCGGGTGGTTCTCGGCGATCGGCCGCGGGTCCACGCCGCTGAGGGAGGCGCTCGACACCAGGGTGACCACGTCACAGTGACGGGGGCCGATCCAGGCATGCGGCCAGTCGACGACGAAGACACGGTCCCCGCTCAGCATGATGTTGAACGGGTACAGGTCTCCGTGCAGGAGAGTGGCGCCATCCAGTGAAGCGTTCTCTTCCAGGGCGGCGAGTCGGTCGAAATGGTTGGCCGCCCAGGGTGACAGCTTCTCGACCCTGCCCCTGACAGCGGCATCGTCCGCCATCGCGAGCCATCCTCCGAGGCGCGGCTTGCTCAAGACTGCCTCGTTCATGGGCGATGGCGTCAGGACCTCCGCCATATCGGTGACGGCCGCGAGCACTCTGTCGAGTTCGTCCCGCTGCCACGGCTGGGCGGGCAGATGTCCCACGATCTCCTCGAAGGCCAGCACGACCCAGGTGCCGTCGTCGTACGCGTCGAGCAACCGCGGCGCCGGCACCTCCCTGGGAAGCCGCTGGGACACGGCGATCTCACGGCGGTGGAAGTCCGCCACCGCCGGTGCCGTCACCGAGCTGGCCGCCTTGATGAACGCACCCTTGCCGTTTCCCAGGAGCACTCGTGCGGCGAGCCCCTCGGAAAACCCGCCCCGCTGGCTGATCGCGTGGGCCACCGGGCTGCCGAGCAGCCGCTCGATCCGAGCCGTCACCTCGCGTGGCATCGCCGCCCAGTCCATCCGTCGGCTGCCTGTGGCCTCGGGCAGGCCCAGGCTTGCCGCAACGAGTCTGTCGTCGGGATCGCGTGTCATGGTCGGCTCCGAGGTCGCGCTTCACCGTTCTCTGCCACCGCGTAACCGGGCACGGACGGCCATCGGACGGTCAGTACCACCGACTCTTCCTCCGCGAACCATGAATGGTCGACCCCGTGCCCCCACACGACATAATCACCCTGCTCTTCCAGAAGAACGTCGCGGCCGGGGAGTTCCACGCGGAAACGGCCGCTGATGAGGACCAGGAGAGCCGTGCGTTCCTCGCCCCTCACCCACTCCGCTCGTTCGTCACCACGAGGGTGGACGCCCCATTTGATCTCCACGGCCTCGCTGTGGCGCGGATCGCCGACGTCCTTGAAGTGTCCGAGGAGCCACCCCCGGTCCAGTGCCGCATCCTTGCCCGCATTGCCCACGTATACGCTGTCGCTCACGGTGCCGGACGCTAGCAGCTCCTCGTGTGCGCATCTCGGCATCCCCGTGGCTGTCGCGTCCTCATCGTACGTCGGCCGGGGGGCGGGGCCGGAGGACGGTGCCCAGGACGTGTGTCGTGGGGAAGTAGCCCGCCTCGCGGGAGTCGTAGCTGTCGTGGGTGTTGTCGCCCAGGAGGACCAGTGCCCCGGGTGGGACGGAGCCACCGGCGGTGTACGGCTCCGGGAGGGCTCCCGGGGGTGGTCTGTCGCCCGCCACCGCCGCCACACGCTTGATCATCCACTCTTGTGCGGTACCCACGGCCGCTAACGCCTGGCTCGGGCTGGGTGACGAGCGCCGGCCGTCCTCCTGTCGCACGACGACCACCTGCCCGACCGCGCATCGTCCGCCGCGCCGCACCAGCACTCGCTCCCCGTCGCGGTACGTGGGCTCCATGCTCCCGCCCCGTACGGTCACGACCACGAGTGTCCGCCGTAGCACCGTTCCGGTGATGAGAGCCGCCCCGAGGGCCATACCCAGTCCCAGCACCATCAGACCCATCACACGGCCTCTTCCGGCTCTACCGGCGACTCTTCGGCGGAGAGCTGATAGCCACCGGCCTGGAGGGTGAAGAGCCGCGCGTACTCGCCGCCCGCCGCCATCAGCAGGGTGTGGTTTCCCCGCTCGGCGACCCGCCCGTCCTTGAGTACGACGATGATGTCCGCGTCCCGTAGCGCACTGAGCCGGTGCGAGATCAGGAGGCTGGTACGGGTGCTCCGCTCGCTCCGCAGGGATGCGTGGATCTCGTGCTCCGCCTCCGCGTCGAGCCCGGCCGATGGCTCGTCGAGGATCATCAGTTCGCGGCGCGTACACGCATCGCGCAGGAATGCCCTCGCCAGTGCCAGCCGTTGCCACTGGCCGCCGGAGAGGACCACGCCCGTCTCCGGGTTGCCCTTGTCCTCCTCCGTGAAGAACATCCGGGTCAGCAAGGTGTCGTAGCCCCTGGGGAGTGCGGCCAACTGACGGTCGATTCCGGCCCGTTGGGCGGACTGTCGCATCCGCTCGTGCGATCGGTCCCCATCCGCCAGCACGGTGAGGTCGCCGAGCGCGATGTTCTCCGCCGCCGTCATGTCGTACTGCATATAGTCCTGGAACACCGCGCCCACACGTTCCCGCAACCGCGCCGGATCGACGTCACGGATGTCCACGCCGTCCCACAGGATCGCGCCACGTGTCGGGTCGTAGAACCGGCAGAGCAGCTTCACCAGAGTGGACTTGCCCGCCCCGTTGAGCCCGACGAGGGCCAGCGCACGGCCCTGCGGAATGTGCAGGTCGACGCCGCGCAGCACCCACGGGAGATCGGGCGAATAGCGGAACCAGACGTCCCGGAGCTCGATCCCGTGGCGCAGTGTCGGCAGCGGGCGGGGCCGGTCCGCGACCGGCAGGTCAGAGGTGGCCTGCGTCACCGCCGTGTAGTGGTCGAACATCAGCAGCGTCTGCTGGCCCTGCGCGGCGTCGCCCGCCAACGAGGCCAGCGCCCCCTGCACACCGGCGATCGCGGCCACGAACATGGTCACATCGCCCACCGACAGCGCCCCGCCACGCGCCGCGAGGACCGCCCAGAGCAGTCCACCGCCGGAGACCAGCGCCGCCAGCCCGCCCAGCCCCGTCTGCACGGCGATTTCGCGCCGGTCCATGGCCCGCTTCGCGGCATTGGCCGTCCGCCGTTCCGTCAGCATCCGCTCGCGCAGAAACGGGCCGATGCCGAAGAGCCGGACTTCCTTGGCCGCCTCCACACTCGACAGCAGATCGGCGTAGAAGAACTCCCGCCGCTCGACCGGCCCGACCTCCCACAGCATCCGCGCCCGCCGCCGTGCCAGGGCCACTTCCGACCACAGCACGGGCACCCCCGCCACCAGCAGAATCCCGGCCATCACGGGGCTGACGAGGAGAAGCGAACCGAGGAATCCACCGATGGTCGCCCCGGCGCGCACGACACCCAGGATGCTCTCCGCCACATGGGTGGCCGTCTCGTGGCCCGCCTGCTGGGCAAGCCGCAGCCGGTCCAGGAAGTGTGGGTTCTCGAACTTCCCCAGCCCGACGAAGCCATCGACGGCGGCGAACAGCCGGTCCTGCATCTCCAGCCCCACCCGGCGGTCCAGCTCCGCTCGCGCGTATCGCATGGCCTGCGAGGCCACCACCGCCGTCACACCGAGGCAGGCCATCGCCGTACCGGGCAACAGCAGCGTTCCCGGGGCACCGCTCGCCAGGTCGTCCAGGACCAGCTTCATCAGCCAGGCCGTCACCACCGGCAACGCGCTCACCAGCAGCGACAGCCCTATGTGGAGCAGCAGGGTACCGGGGGCGGCGCGGGCGGTGACCGCGCAGACGGCGGCGAGCCGCCGCAGTGCGATCACGGCGCGCGCCGAGTGCCCGGAGGCGTGCCCCGAGTGCCCGGAAGGGGCGCCGGAAGGGGCGCCGGAAGTGGCGCAGGCGGTGTCCGCCGCCGACTCCTCGTGGCCGCCTCGCCCGCGCATGGCCCTCATACCGGAACCGTCGGCCGGGACAGGTCCACCGCGTCGTCGGTGACCACGACATCGCCCTCGGCGTCCGGCGCGACCATGAGCACCGTGGGAAACGCCATGATCTCGAATGCCGCGCCCATGGGTTCCTCGTTGCGGGTCTGGGTCACGACCTTCGCCACCGACCGCAGTTCGGCGACCATGGGCGCGGCCAGGTCCTCATCGCCCACCACGGCGGCCAGCACCCGATCGCGTCCGCCGGGCATCGTACGGGCGTACTCCATGAACTTCGGCAGTTGCTCCTTGCACGGTCCGCAGGTCGGCGTGAAGAAGCCCACCAAGGTGGTCCCGGTCATCGTGGCGCGGCTCAACGGCTCGCCGTCCACGGTGTGGGTGGCGAACTCACCCACCTGCTCGCCGAGTTCGATCGCCGAGCGTGGCCGGTCGACGGCCCTCGCCGCCAGCAGCTCGCCGTGCTCCCGCAGGCGTTTGATCACGCCCAGGGTGAGGATCAGGTCCAGCGAACACAGTGCCCCCACGAGCACCACGGCGCTGATCAGGACTGGCATGCTTCCTCCCGGATGTCCCGGATATTCCGGATGGCCTTCGGATGGTGTGTGCGCGCGTCGAATCGGGGATCCGCCGGGCCATGGACGGACCGAAGAGCTCGGCCAGGTCGTCGAGTACGGTCACCAGGGCACCCGAGACGAGCCCGGCCGCCGCCGCCACGAGCGCTCCCGTCGCCGTCGCCGGCGCCTGGTCCGTCAGTGTCATCAGGCCGGCCGCCGCCGCGACGGCGGTCAGCAGCACATTGCGCACGAGATGGCGGCGGCCGAGCGGGGCCGCCGGGGCCCCGAAACACCGGCAGGTGGCGCCCGTTCCCCGCCGTATCGTGCGGGCTGTCGCGGCCGCGAAAACGCTCAACAGCCCCGCCGCGAGGGCCAGTCCGGCCACGGTGGCGCCATCCGACGGCAGGATGAGCAGGGCACAGACCGCACCCTCCGCGGTGACCACGGCCGCCGCCGCGGGTCCGACCAGCCGCGGTGGCACCACTCCCATGGCGGGCAGCGATTCCACGAAGGCCGCGAACCTGCCCCGGCCCGCCGACTTGCTCAGGAAGGCGATCAGGAAGACCACGCCGATCATGGCCCGGACCGCGATCACCAGATACTGCACGGCAACCCTTTCAATCGAGGTAGGGGTGCGAGCGGAGAGTGAAGGCGGCCCCCGAATGCCCCCGTTGGCCACTCGGGGGCCGCCTGCCCGCTGTCGTTCAGCGGTGCCCCGCGTACGCCGTCGTCCAGGAGCAGACGGCGGTCGGCGCGGCGCTGCGTGGTGTCAGCAGCCCACGCAACCGGCGCAGTCGAAGCCTCCGGCCGAGTTCTTGCAGCAGCGAGCGTTGCAGCTGCACGGACCGCCGTACTGCCTGTTGCACTGCCAGCATTGTGGCCAGCACTGCTTCACCTGCACGGCAGAGGCCTCCACCTGGGGAACGAACAGGCCGAGCAGCCTGCTGCCCATCGTGGTGAGCGTCCTGTACATGTCCACCCTCCTTCCGTCGAGTCCGGCCCGGCTCTGTGGACTGGGCGCGGGCCGATGTTGGGTCCAGCCGACAGACGGCGCCTGCCGACTCCGCCACCATCGCGATCCGGCAGGAGGGATGTCTTGTACGAATGCGACGCCGATGCCACGCCGACGCGACGCTCTGACTCGGCGCGCAGGACGCACGCACTTACTCGGCGAGCAGAACGCTGGTGACCTGATCGGGCAGGAAGTCCAGCGGGTCGCCGGGCTTGGAGGACGCCCGGCGGGTTCCGAACCGGCCCGGCGTACAGCCGACCCGGTCCTTGAAGGCCCGGGTGAAATGGGCCTGGTCGTAGTAGCCCGCGAGGGCCGCCGCCTCCGCCCACGGCAGACCGCCGTCCTGCAGGCGCAGCGCCTCCTGCAGCCGCAGCACCTGGGCGAACTGCTTGGGTGGCAGGCCCACTTGCTCGCGGAAGCGGCGCTCCAGCCGTCGGCGGCTCCATCCGGTCTCGGTGGCCAGATCCCCCACGCGTATCCGGCCGTGGGTGCGTCCCAGCCGCCGCCACGTCCAGACCACCTCGGGCGCGCACTCCGGCCCGGCCTGGGCCCGGGCCGCGAACACCCCGTCGAGCAGGGCGAAGCGCGATGTCCAGTCGCGGCACTCGGACAGGCGGCAGAGGAGACGGCCCGCCTCCCGACCGAGCAGATCGGCCGGGTCCAGATTGCGCTCTGCCAGCTCGGCCATCGGCATACCGAAGAGGCGGAAGGCCGCGATCGGCGTCAGCATGACCGTCACGCCGGACAACTGGCCGGTGTGCTCGCCCAGCGTGGCGGTGGCCCGTAAGCCGTTGATCATTGAGGTACCGGTGACGGACTGCCGCGGATCCACCGCGTCGGCGATCCGTACCGGCTCGCCGAACCCGAGCATCACCTTCACCACACCGTCCGGCACCAGCAGCCGACATCGGGGCTGACGCGCCCCGAACCGGAAGCCCCGGTATCCCAGCACATGCTCGCGCACGGCGGCGCCGGGCCTCCTGGTGATCAGCTCTCGCGAATCCGCCGCACTCGATAAGGCCCTCGGCGAGTGCTTCTCGTGCATTTTGCTTCCCCCTCGTGTCCGTGAATCGGTCACATAAGGCCCATCGTGTCCGGCGCGGGGAGACGGGGACCACAGGGATCAGGCCAATGCGGACGGCGGGGCCAGCCACCTTGGAGCACAGATATCTGCGCCGGGTACACCGACTACCCGTCGCTGTGACCGCCCTCCGCCTCCGCGAACCGGTCCACCAGTACGTCGAGCCGTCGTGACTCCTCCTGCCGGGGAAGGCGGCCCGAGCGCGTGAGGCTGACCAGGCCGTGCAGGGCCGACCAGAAGATCTCGACGAACAGGGCCGGTTCGGCGGACCCCGCGATATCGCCGAGCGTGTCGAGCAGCGTCTCGAACGCCTCGCGCAGCGGCGCGGGCGTCGCCTCGTCGGCGAACGGCAGACCGGTGTCGAGGAGGAACATCGCGTCGTAGAGGGCGGGGTTGCGCTCGGTGAAGTCGACGTACGCGTCGGCGAGCGCGGCCACCGCGGCGCGTCCCTCCGGCCCCTTGGCCACCGCCTCCCGCATCGTGGCGGTCAGTCCGGCGAATCCCTCCAGGGCCACGGCTCCGACGATCTCGCGCTTGCCGCGGAAGTGGCTGTAGAGCACGGGCTGGCCGAACTCGATGCGCTCGGACAGCCGACGCGTGGTGACGGCGTCCCAGCCGTGGGCCTCGGCGAGTTCACGGGCCGCCGCGACGATCAGCTGGTGGCGTTGGGACCGCTCCCGTTCCTTGCGTTCCTGTACGGACATGTTCCAAGCCCTAGCAGTGCTAGAAACGTGCTCAGAGGCTCCGGAGGGGACATGCAGAACACACTCGCCATCGTCACGGTCGTGGTCGTCGGCCTGCTGGTGGGCGTGGAGTTCGCGGTGGCGGCCGGCGACTCGGCCGTTGGGACCGGTTCCACTACCTGCGCGCCGGCGTCATCATCGCGGCATTCGTCCTGCTGGTCGCTGGCATAGCGTGACGCCCCGCGACCGGGGATGCCCTGCATCGCGTGGCCGGACCGACTGACTGTCGCAGTCCGGCCGGGCGCCGGACTCCACGTCAGTCTCCAGCTGGGGACTGCCCGGTCGCCTGCCGACAGGCACATACGTAGTCCAGCACCAGCGGGCGGTGGTCGTCGGCACGCCGGGCGAGCGCGTACTGGCTCGGCGAGATGCCGCGCACCGGCCGGGTCACGACCCCGCCCAGGGTGATGAGCGGTGCGTTCCCGCTGGCCAGCAGGCAGACCCCGCGCCCGTCCACGAGCGCCTCGTACGTCTCCTCGGTACTGGCGATCTCGGCACCGATGACCGGTGGCCTGCCGTCACGGGCATCCGTGGCCAGCCAGTACTCCCGGAGCGCCCCGGCGCTCGGCGGCAGCGCGAGGAACGGCTCGTCCAGCAGGTCGGCGAAGTCGACGACGTCCCGGGCGGCCAGGGGATGCTCCTCGGGCAGCGCGACCAGACGGGGCTCCTGGGCCACCACCACCCAGGTGTAGCGGTCCGGATCGGGCATCGGGAGCCAGACGAAGGCGAGGTCGCTGGAGCCGTCCGCGAGCCCCGCGGTCGAATCCTCCCAGCTCACCTGGCGCAGTTTCATACGGGCGTCGGGACGTGCGTCGGTGAACCGGGACCTGATCCCGGGCAGCAGACCGCCGCGGCCCGGGCTGGTGCTCATCCCCACGACGAGGGTCGCCTGTTGCCCGGCCTTGGCCTGCTCGACCGCTTCCCGCGCGGCGTCCCACGCGGCGAGCACCTGCTGGGCGTGCGGCAGCAGCGCGGCGCCCACCGGTGTGAGCCGGACACTTCTGCCGTCCCGTACGAACAGCGGCGCGCCGAGCTGGCGCTCCAGCATCCGGATCTGCTTGCTCAGCGCCGGCTGCGAGATGAACAGCCGCTCGGCCGCGCGGGTGAAGTGCAACTCCTCGGCCACGGCGGTGAAGTACCGGAGATCTCTCCCATGCACATCCATAACCATCGGTTATCACACCGGGTCTTGGACGGGCAAAGGACTTTTCCACGAGAGTCGACCCCGAAGAGCACAACACCTCCGTGAAGGGATGTTCCAATGGGCAAGGTCTGGCTGGTGACCGGGGCGAACAGTGGCTTCGGCCGGGCGATCACCGAGGCCGCGGTGGCCGCCGGGGACGTGGTCGTGGCCACCGCACGCCGTGTGGAGGCGCTGAGCGACCTCGTGGCCGCGCAACCCGATCAGGTGGAGGCGCTGACGCTGGACGTCACCGATATCGCCGGGATCGAGGCCACCGTGCGGGATGTGGTGAGCCGTCACGGCAGGGTCGACGTCCTGGTCAACAACGCGGGCCGCGGTCATGTCGGCGCGGCCGAGGAGACCACCGACGCCGAGCTGCGTTCGCTGTTCGACCTGCATGTCTTCGGCCCCGCGGCCCTGGTCAGGGCCGTGCTTCCCGCCATGCGAGCCCGGCGCTCCGGTGCGATCGTCCAGATGAGCAGCATGGGCGGCCAGATGTCCTTCGCCGGGTTCTCCGCCTACAGCGCCACCAAATTCGCCCTGGAGGGATTCTCGGAGGCGCTGGTGGAGGAGGTGCGCCCGCTCGGCATCAAGGTGCTCATCGTGGAGCCCGGCGCCTTCCGCACCAGCCTGATGGACAACACCGGCGCCAGCGAGGAGATCGCCGACTACGCCGAGACCGTCGGGCCCACCCGGCGGATGACCCAGACCGCCGGGGGCGCGGAGCCGGGCGACCCGGCCAGGGCCGCGGCGGCGATCCTGGCCGCCCTGGACGCCGAGCGGACGCCGCTGCGGCTGCCCCTGGGCAGCGACGCGGTCGACGCGGTCCTCACCCACCTCGACGCCATCCGCTCCGACGTCACCACCTGGGAGAAGACCGCTCGCGACACCGCCTACCCGCGGTAGGCCCGCGGCAGGCGGGAGGTCCTGGAGCGGCGGAAGGAGGCTCAGCGCCCGGTGCCGCCGTCGATGAGCTCGCGCAGGATGTCCGCGTGACCGGTGTGGCGACCGGTTTCCTCGGTCATGTGGGTGAGTGCCCAGCGAACATCGGCGCCGGGCCCGGACGCCCCGGCCGGGTGATCTGGTAGGCGATGCCGACGGCCTCGAAGTACTCACAGACCGCGGCGAGTTGGGTCTCGTCGGCGCCGTCGAGGATCGCGGAGACCTCGGCGGTGCTGCGGATGAGCATGCCCGTCTTGAGCCGGTGGGCGGGGCGGATCTGGCCGAGGAGGGTGCGGGCGTCACCGGTTGCCACGGCTTCGTCGAACGCGGTGTGGTGCCCGGCGATGTCGAGGGCCTGACCGGCGTGAGCGGCGCGCAGGTTCCTCAGATAGAGCCGGTTGGGGGCGCGGTACCGGCGCCAGGCGCCCGCTGGTGGCCGGGCGCCGATGCCCGCCACGTCAAGCCGGTGACGTGACGGCCCGGCCGAGGTGCCGGGCGAAGAACCGGACCGCGCTGTCGGCGTCCGCGCCGATCTCCGGGCAACTCCTGGAGGGCGTCCAGCGTCGCCCGCCACTCCGGTACGGCACGCTCGGCCAGGTGGGCGTTGTAGCGGACGACGATCGGGCGGACCGGCTCGCCAGCCGCCATCGCCCGCCGCATCGTGGCGATCTCACCGTGCCCCATGAGCACCAGCGGCGCGCGCTCGGGGCCGGACGGGGGTGACCAGAGCACACCGGTGACACTTACGTCAATCGCCCGGCCGTGACGAAGCGGGGGAGCACCCACACGGATACAGCGTTCATGGGTCTCACCTCCTGGCTCGGTGCCACGGTCGCCCGCACGCTACCGACCCGGGTGCATCCCGCCCAGCCACGACGTCCACGGGCCGTCGACAGATCCAGGCCGTAGGTCGTCGTCGGTGCCCAGGGACCGGCCCCCGTAGAAGAAGCCGTCGGGGTCGGGAGCGGCGTCCCCGTCCGGGCCGAGGAACTGGCGCGCCTCCGCGTACGACGCTCTGATCGGCGCGCCCGACGCGACTGGTGATCGACCTCGGCGTACTGGCCGGAGGCTACGTCGAGTTGGGGATCCGGCGGCTGACCGACGAGCAGTGGTGGGCCGCCCGCGCCCACTTCTGGGAGGCCGTCTTCGTCCCGGCACGCTATCCGGTGGTGGCGACCCTTCGCGCCGCGGGTGCCCTGCTTCACCCCCGCGACCGTGGCTTCGAGTTCGGCCTCCGGCTCGTGCTGGACAGCATCGAGACGTTCGTCCGGAACCAGCCCAATGCCCGCGACGAAACATCAAGGCGTTACGAAACTCCCTGTCCGCAGTGCGGCAACCCCGTCTCCCGCCTCGCTTCCACCGGCCGCCCACGTACCTACTGCTCCGACGCCTGCCGCCGACGTGCCTACCGCATCCGCCGGGCCCGCCCGGCGTAGGAAGCCCAGTGCCGAAAGTCCAGCCAGGACTAGCAAAGCAAGACCGGATCATCTCGACCACCGAAAGCTCCGCGTTCCCTTTGCCGCGCCCGCGGCTACGCTCGTCCCCGTGATGCAGCGGTGGAAAGACCACGTCATCCGTCATCCACTGTGGGGCGCGGTGGAGTTGACGCTCGCATGGCACACCGTGCTGCTGCTCTTCGCCAAGGTCATCCTGCCTCCATTGGCGCCCTCCTGGTACCCGGACCTCGGCGCCACCCTGGTCAACGCCATCTGCGCCGCGGGGGTGTGGCTCGTGCTGTGGCGGTGGGGCCGGCTGCGTGTCTCCGGGGTGGCCGCGCTCGGCCGTCCACGCCGCTGGTGGCTCGCCGCGCCGATGCTGCTGGTCGCCTGCTCGTACTCCGTGGTCGGCCTCGACGGAAGCGTGACCGTTGTCGTCAGCGGCCTGGTGTCGCTGCTGTGGGTCGGCATCAACGAGGAGATGTACAGCCGGGGACTGGTCCAGCAGGCCCTCGGCCCACTCGGTCCGGTGCGCGCGGCCGTCGGCGTCGCCGTCCTCTTCGGAGCGGGCCACATCCAGAACGTCCTGTTCTTCGGCGACCCGCTCGACGACACTCTGTGGCAGATGCTGTCCGCCGGATTCTTCGGCTTCACATGCGCCGCACTGCGCTACGCGATCGGCTCGATCTGGCCGATGGTTGTCGTCCACGGCCTCGACGACTTCTTCCAGATCCGCTCTCCCGGCTCGGCCCCGGACTGGTGGCAGGCGAGCGTGTACGCCTTCCACTTGGTGTACGGCCTGTGGCTGCTGCGCCGGTACGGTACGGTGCGGGCGGGTCGTACGAGCGCACATGAATCACCACGTGAGTGGCTGCGGTGGCCGCGGTCGTGAGGGACGCCGTCGGTGGCGGGCGTACTCGTCGGCCAGGGCCCGGAAGGATTCCTTGGGCTCCCAGTGCCAGGGGGAATCCGGCTCCGCCGGACGGTCCCGGATCACTTTCACCAGGCTGTAGCCGGCCATGTCCAGGTCGAGTCGCGGCTCGCGGCGGTGTGGGGCGTCGGGCGTGACGAAGGTGTAGGCCATGGCCGCGTACAGGTTCATCGACTCGAACACATCGAGCACATCGGTCAGATACGCCGCCTGTGTGTGCTCGCTGCGCACCAGCCCCTTCTTGACCCGCGGCGGCGTCTTGGCGTAGTCGACGACGTCCCAGGCCATACCGCCCAGGCGGGGTGCCCCCTCGAAGGTGCAGCAGCCGAACTCGGTGATCGCGAGCGGCTTGCCGTGACGCTGGTACTTACACAGTTCCTTGACGTGCCCGCCGCGGTTCGGATACCAGCCGTAGTAGTCGACGCACACCAGGTCGAACAGGTCCCAGTCCACGTCCTCGTCCTGCGCGGCCCCGTACGACAGCGGCCCGCGGAAGACCGAGCGGCCGACGGCGGCGGCCCGTGCGGTGAAGCGGCGCAGCCGCCGGGCGGTCTTCACCGGGTCGTAGTTGCCCTTGACCAGGTTCTCGATCCGCTCGGTCGCGGTGGCGCCGGGCACGATCCCGGGGACGAACAGCAGAAACTCACACCCCACGTTCAGATGCACCTGTACGCCCTGCCGGCGCAGTCGTTCGGCGAACCGCCCGGTCTCCGCGAGGTGGTCGAGGATGTCCGAAGCGGGCACATCGCCGAGGGTCGGCTCCAGCCAGACACGCAGACCGTTCTCGGCCGCCTCGGCCGCGGTGCGGGTGAGCCGCTCGACGCCATCGCCGGTGATCTTCACCGTGTCGGCATGCAGTTGGTGGCGGATGGCCCGCAGGTCGGTGCGGGTACGAGCCGTGTTCCACGCCGTCGCCGGCGTCTCGCCCTCGCCCACTTCGTAGACGACCCCGCGATAGCGCACTCCGCCCGCCCGGGCGTCCCCCACCCGCTTCCGATCGGCCGGGGCGCGTGTGCTGTCGTGCCACTCCGCCGCGGCGGCGTACCCGGCGGGCAGTGCCGTGCCGACGGCGACCGCCCCCGCGAGCCGCAGCAACCGAGCCCTGCTCATCTGGGCTGCACCCATCTCGTTCTCTCCCGTCTTCCGGATGGGAGCAGCCTGCGGGGACCACCGGGGTCGGCACCATTCGCCGATGGTCCACGAGGGGATGGCTGGAGTCAGACCGATGGCCAAGGGACGTCTGGCCGGTTGGCCGATGTGCCGCCCTTCGCGGCCCGCATACCCTCACCTCATGACCAACGGCCTCGACCCCGCCCTCCCGGCCGGGCACACCTGGCGCGACCGGGCGGTGGACGCGGTCCTCTTCTGCGGGGCCGTCTTCCTCGGCATGGTCGTGCTCGGTGTGGTGAGGGAGCAGGGCGATCTGCCGGGGTGGGCGGCGGAACTGGACCCGCTGCTGGGGCTCGTGGCCTGCTGTGCGCTGTGGTTCCGGCGCGGTTTCCCGCTCGCCGTGGCGCTGATCGGGCTGCCCGCGGTGGCGCTGGCGACCAGCGCTCTGCCTGCCGGTGCGGTGATCGTCACCAACCTCGCGCTCCGTCTCCGCTGGCGGCAGGCGCTGCTGATGCTCGGTGCGTACGTGGTGTGCATGGTGCCCTCCGGCCCGCTGCTGTCGGGAGCGGCTGACGACCTGTGGTTCGACGCCGCGTTCTCGCTGGCCTACCTCCTGGCCGCCTTCGCCTCGGGCAACGCCCTGCGGTCCCGGCGGCTGCTCGTCGAGCGGCTGCGTGTGGACGCCGAGCGGGCCCGGGCCGAAGACGAGCGCCGGCTCGCCGACGCCCGCCGCGGCGAACGCCAGGCCATCGCCCGCGAGATGCACGACGTGCTGGCGCACCGCATCTCCCTGCTCTCGGTCCACGCGGGCGCGCTTGCCTACCGCACCCGGCAGGCGGAGGCGGGCGCCGGTCCCGCGCTGAGCAGCGCCGAGGTCGCCGAGAGCGCCGAGGTGATCCGGGGCAACGCGCATCAGGCCGTGGAGGAGTTGCAGGAGGTGCTGCACCTGCTGCGGGCGGAGGGCGGGGGAGAACCGGTATCGCTGCTCCCACGGATCGCGGACATCGACGGTCTGGTCGCGGACGCCCGTGCCACGGGCCAGCCGGTGGACTTCCGTACCGAGCTGACCGCCGACGCCGTCCGCGGCCTGCGGTTGCAAATGCACCGGACCGTCTACCGCGTGGCGCAGGAGGGCCTCACCAACGCCCGCAAGCACGCGCCCCGCACACCCGTCAGCGTACGTCTGGCCGGAGGTCCCGGCGGCGGCCTCACGGTGGAGATCCGCAACGGGCTGCCCGCCGTGCCACGCGCCGACGGGGCGGTCCCGGGCACCGGAGCCGGTCTGACCGGGCTCGCCGAACGGGTCCGTCTCGACGGCGGCACCCTCGACCACACCGCCACCGACGGCACCTTCACGCTGCGCGCCCGGCTACCGTGGCCCGCGAGGTGACGCCATGATCCGAGTGCTGCTGGCCGACGACGACCCCCTGGTGCGGACCGGGCTGAAGATGATGCTGCGCGGGGCGGACGGTATCGAGGTCGTGGGGGAGGCGTCGGACGGCGCCGAGGTGGCCGCCGCCGTCCGCGAACACGCGCCCGATGTGGTCCTCATGGACATCCGGATGCCGGTCATGGACGGCCTCGCGGCCACCCGCGAGCTCACCCGGCGCGGTGCCCAGGCCCCGCAGGTGATCGTGCTGACCACCTTCGACGAGCACGGCCTGGTGCTGGAGGCGATGCGCTCCGGCGCCGCCGGGTACCTGGTCAAGCACGCCGTGCCCGAGGAAATCGTCGAGGCGGTACGGCGGGCCGCCCGCGACGAGCCCGCGCTGTCGCCGTCCGCCGCGCGTGCCCTCATCCGGCACGCGGCGGCCGGACCGGACGACCGCGCCGAACACGCCCGGCAGCGGCTGGCGTTGCTCACCGAACGCGAGCGCGAGGTGGCCGAGGCGGTTGCCGAGGGCCTGTCCAACACCGACATCGGCACCCGCCTGCACCTTTCCCTCGGCACGGTCAAGGCCCACCTCTCCAGCGCCCTGGCCAAACTGGACCTCGACAACCGTGTCCAGCTCGCTCTCCTCACCCACGACGCCCATCCGCAACCCTGACCGGAGGCGCGAGCGGATCCGGCCACCGGGCTTCGCCACTGCCGTCAGGGCTGACCGGTGAGGATCGGGGTCTGCCAGTTCCGCCATTCGGCCAGGCTGTAGTCCTGCAATGCTACCGGTGTCCGTGCCGACATGCCCAAGCCCCGCCGCTCGAACGGGAGTTGTGCCATCGAGATCAAATCACTGCTTTAATTGGGTAGCTGATCTTGAGTCCCGGCCCCTCGGAAAGGCAGCCCTGATGTCCCCCGTCCTCTACCCCTCCCGCTCCCGTTCCGAGGTCCCGTTCGAGGCTGCCGACGCCGGTGTTCTCCGCGTCATGGCCAACTCCCGCACTCCGGTGTTCTGCACCGTGCACGCGAGTGGACGGCGCCGGTACGGCTACTGGCAGCCGTACGACTCCATCACCAACAGGGGCGGCTGCTACGTCGCGCTGCCCACCCCCGTATGCGACAGGCTGTACTCCCAGGGGCGGATCACTCTCGGTGAGCCCCTGGTGGATCCGGCCAAGACCACATACCGCGTGTGGCCCGCTCATGGTCCGGTCGCGCCGGTACGCATCCCGGTGACACCCCTGCCCGCGGTGGCGGTGGCACAGGTGCTCGCCGCCTGAGCCGAGGTTCCGGGAGCCGGTTCGGCAGTGTGGTCGTCGGCTGCCGGACTCGCCGGACTCGCCGGGCTTCGTGGTGCGGCGGGTCAGACGTAGAAGCGGGAGAGACTCCGCACCACGGCCGCGGGCTTCGTGCCGCCGTCCACCTCGATCGTGCCGTCGACGGTGATCTGGACGCCGCCGGGTACGTCCTCGACCGAGGTGAGCCGGGCCACGAGCCGTATGCGGGATCCGGCCCTCACCGGTGCGGGGAAGCGCACCTTGTCCAGGCCGTAGTTGACCTTGGTGGTCACGCCCCGTACGTCCAGCAGTTGGGTGAAGAGGGGGATGAACAGGGACAACGTGAGGTAGCCGTGCGCGATCGGTGCGCCGAAGGGGCCCTGGGCCGCTCGCTCCGGGTCGGTGTGGATCCACTGGTGATCGCCGGTGGCATCGGCGAAGGTGTCGATGCGGTCCTGGGTGACCTCGACCCACTCGCTGGTGCCGAGGTCCGCGTCGGCGAGCTTCTTCAGTTCGTCCAGGCCGTTGACGGTGATGCTCATGAATCGGCTTCCTGTTCAGGGGCGGGGGTGCCGTAGCGGTCGCGCACCCGGGACTTGAGGAGCTTTCCGGAGGCGGTGCGCGGAAGTTCGTCCGCGACCACCACCGACTTGGGGATCTTGTACTTGGCGAGCCGCCCGGACAGTGATGCCAGCACCTGCTCCGGGTCGAGTCCGGCGCCCGCCGCCGGGACGACGACCGCGCGGGGCACCTCGCCCCATGTGTCGTCCGGGACACCGATCACCGCGCACTCGGCGATGCCCGGGTGGGCGAGGAGGAGGTCCTCGATCTCGGCGGGGTAGATGTTCTCGCCGCCGGAGATGATCATGTCCTTGATCCGGTCGACGATGTACACATATCCGTCTTCGTCGACCCGGGCCGCGTCCCCGCTGCGGAACCAGCCGTCCGCGAACGCGGCCTCCGTCTCCTCGGGCAGCCCCCAGTAGCCGGACATCACATGTGGTCCGCGCACCACCACTTCGCCGGTCTCGCCGGTGCCGACCGGGGTGAGGTCGGGCCGTACGACCCGTACGTCGCTGAAGAAGTGCGGTACGCCTGCCGAGCCCGCCTTGTCGGCGGCGTGCTCGGCGTCCAGGAAGAGGGTGCCGGGCGCGGCCTCGGTCATGCCGTAGCCCTGGAGGAAGGTGAGCCCGCGCTCCTGGTAGGTGGCGATGAGCGGGGTCGGCACAGGTGATCCGCCGCAGGTGAGGATGCGGAGCGAGGACAGATCGGCGTTCGTCCAGCGGGGGTGCCGGGCCACCTGGCCGAACATCGTCGGCACTCCGAACATGAAGGTGATGCGATGCCGTTCGATCAGATCGAGGGTCGTCCCCGGGTCGAAGGCCTCCACCAGGACGCAGGTGCCGCCCTTGAGCAGCACCGGCAAGGTGATCATGTTCAGGCCGGCGGTGTGGAACAGCGGGGCGGACACCAGGGCGCGCTCGTCGGCGAACAGGTCGTGGTCGACCAGCACATTGACGGCGTTCCAGATGATGTTGGCGTGGGTGAGCATCGCGCCTTTGGGGCGGCCGGTCGTCCCCGAGGTGTACATGATGAGGCAGGTGTCGTCGGGGGAGACCGGTTCGTCGATCGGCTCGGTCGGCGCGGCTGCCAGGATCTGTTCGTATGCGTCGCCGATCTCGACGCGGATCCGTACATCGTTGCCGGCCGGCAGTCCGGCGACGAGCCCGGCGTGTGCGGCGCCGTGGATGAGGGCCTTGGCGCCGGAGTCGGCGAGCTGGTAGGCGATCTCGGGGCCGGTGAGCCGGGTGTTGAGGGGGACGAAGACGGCGCCGAGGAGGCCGGCGGCGAACAGGGTCTCCAGATAGGCGGGGTGGTTGGGGCCGAGATGGGCGATGCGGTCGCCACGCCTGACGCCCCGGGCGCGCAGGGCGTGGGCGAGACGGGTGGTGCGGGTGTGCAGGGTGCGGTAGTCGGTCGACTGCTCGCCGTGGATCAGGGCCGTGCGGTGCGGGGTCTTACGGGCCCGGCGTGCGGGCCATGACCCCAGTCCCTCGTTGCGCATCTGGCACCCCTTACGGTTTGGTCAGCCCGAGCAGCCGGGCCGCGTTCTCCTTGAGGATCTTCGGCTTGACCGCCTCTTTGATGGAGAGCTTGTCGAAGTCGGCCAGCCATCGGTCCGGGGTGAGCACCGGGAAGTCCGAACCGAACAGGACCTTGTCCTTCAGCAGTGTGTTGGCGTACTGCACGAGCTGCGGCGGGAAGTACTTCGGCGACCAGCCGGACAGGTCGATGTGCACGCCGGGCTTGTGGGTCGCCACCGCGAGCGCCTCGTCCTGCCACGGGAACGACGGGTGCGCCAGGATGATCTTCAGATGCGGGAAGTCGGCGGCCACGTCGTCCACATGGAGCGGATTGGAATACTTCAGGCGGATCCCGCCCCCGCCGGGAACTCCGGCGCCGATGCCGGTCTGGCCGGTGTGGAAGAGAGCGATGGTGCCTGTCTCCTCGATCACCTCGTACAGGCCGTACGCCACCGAGCGGTCATTGGGGAAGAAGCCCTGGATGCTGGGGTGGAACTTGAAGCCCTTCACGCCGTACTCCTCGACCAGCCGCCGGGCCCGCTGCACGCCCGCCTTCCCCCGGAAGGGGTCGATGGAGGCGAAGGGGATGAGGACGTCCGCGTTGGCGGCGGCTGCCTCGGCGACCTCCTCGTTCGGGACGGGCTCGGTGCCGGTGGCGGACTCGGCGTCCACCGTGAAGATGACGGCGGCCATCCGCCGCTCGCGGTAATACGCGGCCGTCTCCTCGAGGGTGGGCTTCCGTTTGCCCTCGACCTTGAAGTAGGCGGAGGAGGCGTCGTGCAGATCGTCGTCCAGGGAGGAGTGGCCCTTGGAGGACACCTCCGCGTGGGTGTGGACGTCGATGGCGACCAGATTCCGGGGGTCCATCACGCCTCCGGGGTCTTCGGCGCGGGGATGCCCACCGTCTGTGGTTCGGCGCCGACCGATGTGGACCAGACGTCGGCGAGGGCCTCGGAGGTCCAGCCGCCGTCGGCGTAGGCGGTCCGGATCTCCTGCGGATGCGACCAGAGCGCCACCTTGTCGCCGCCGATGCCGACGCACTGGCCGGTGATGCCGCGGGCGGCCTCGGAGGCCAGGAAGGGGACGAGGGCGGCGCAGTCCTCCGGGGTGCCGAATCCCTCCCCCTTGCGCAGGAAGTCCGGCAGCGGTTCGCCGTTCCTCAGGGCCTCGACATACGGGGCGAAGGCGGGAATGGTCTCGGTCATCGCGGTGGCGGCGACCGGCACGATCGCGTTGACGGTGATGTTCGCGCGGGACAGTTCCATGGACCAGGTGCGGGCCATGGCGGCGATTCCGGCCTTGGCGGCGGCGTAGTTGGTCTGGCCGAAGTTGCCGCGCTGCCCGGCCGGGGAGCCGACGAGGACGAGTGTGCCGCCTTCGCCCTGCTCGCGCATGCGCACGGCGGCGGCGCGGGCGCAGGTGAAGGTGGCTCGGAGATGGGTGGTGATGACCGTGTCGAAGTCCTCGTCGGTCATCTTCCACAGCACCTTGTCGCGCAGGATGCCCGCGTTGGTGACCAGGACGTCGAGTCGGCCGAACTCCTCGACGGCGCGGCTCACCAGCCGGTCGGCGGCCTCGGCGGAGCCGACCGGGACCACCTCGGCCACTGCGGTGCCACCGGCCTCGGAGATGGCCTTGACGGCCTGTTCGGCCACGGCTTCGTCGACGTCGTTGACGACCACGGACGCGCCGTGGGCGGCGAGGGCGTGTGCGTAGGCGAGGCCGAGGCCCCGGCCGCTACCGGTGACGACGGCGGCCTTGCCGGTCAGATCGATGGTGGGCACGAGCGGGTCCCTTCGCATGGGGTGCGTCTGTGCGGCGCCGGGTGCGGCAGTGAGATCGAAGCTAAGCGCAATAATTGGTGTCGTCAACAGTTGTTGTTCACCTCGGGTGCGTCATGCTGGACTCTGCACACGAGACCCGCCCCTCCGGGGGGAGCCGAGACCGGCGCCCCGGGGCCGAGACCAGGGAGCCCGCCATCGCCCGCCGGCACACCGACACCCCGCCCCCCATCGACGCGGACGAACCGTGGATGCGGGCGCTGCACGCGGACACGGGCTATCTGCTGTACCGCCTCGGTCTGCGCTCCGGTCAGCTGTTCAACACCTTCCTCCAGGAGTCGGGGCTGCGGCTGCGGCACTACGCCGTGCTGCGCTACCTCGCCACCTGCGAGGGCGCGTTGCAGCGGGAGCTCAGCGCCCGGCTCGGCTATGACCCGAGCGCGATCGTCGGCCTGGTGGACGACCTGGAGAGGCTGGGCTTCGCCGAGCGCCGCCCCGCCCCCGACGACCGCCGCAGCCGCATCGTCGTCCTCGCCGAGGACGGCCGCGCGTTCCTCCGCGATACGGATCAGGCGGGCCAGCGGGTGACCGACGAACTGCTCACCACGCTCGCGCCCGCCGAACGGGAGACGCTGCACGCGCTCCTGGTGCGCGTCGCCGGGAACGGGCTCGCCTGACGCGTCACTCGGGGACACCCGGCGATGGCCGCCGACCGGCAAACGCCCGACCGGCAAACGCCCGACCGGGTGCTGGCTGCCGCGCGTGCGGGGGCCTCGTAGTGTATGCATGTGACCGGTCCAGCCCTCCGCCCCCAGTCCCTCCTGCTCAGCTTCCTCGGTGACGAAGTGCTGGGCCGCGGGGTGTGCGTGTACACGGGGAGCGTCATCGAGGTGTTCCGGCGCGCCGGAGTCGGAGAGCAGGCCACCCGGTCCACCCTCACTCGCATGGTCGGCCGCGGCCTGCTGAGTCGTCGGCGTGAGGGCCGGCGGACCTATATCGGCCTCACCGACCGCTCGGAGGCGATCCTCCGTGACGGCGAGCGGCGCATCTGGAAGACGGGCGCGGTCAACCGCGAATGGGACGGTACCTGGACCCTGCTCGGCTTCTCGCTCCCGGAGTCATGGCAGCGCCAGCGGCACGATCTGCGCTCCCAGCTGACCTGGGCGGGCTTCGGCGCGCTGTTCAGCGGACTGTGGATCGCGCCGGGCGAGGTCGACGTCTCCGGGATCGTCGCCGAGCTGGGCCTGGCCGCGCATGTGAAGGTCTTCCGCGCCCACGCGGACGCCGGCATGGACATCGCCGAGATGGTCGACGAGACCTGGGACCTGCACGCACTGGGCGCCGGATACCGGGACTTCGAGGCGTCCTGGCGGCCGTACGCCTCAGGTGGCGTGGACTTGGCCGGAGAGGACGCCCTCGCGCTGCGTCTCCGATTGACCGCCGAGTGGCTCCAGGTCATCCGCGGTGATCCCCGGTTGCCCGTACGGCATCTGCCGGAGGACTGGCCCGCGGCCGGGGCGGAGGAGACGTTCCGCGCGGTCCACGGCCTGTTGGAGGCGCCCGCCCGGGACGCGGCGCACCGGTCGATCGAAACGGTTCCGGCGTAGCCGTCCTCACGCGTGCCACACCGGGGCGTGCTCTCAGGCGAAATTGTGCATTTTGTTGACGGCTGCAAGAAATCAGCCCTACATTCCTCCACACCTTCGTTCAGCGCGCTGAGCACGCGCCCCGGGTTCCCCGCTCCGCAGCCGCCCACAAGGAGCCACTTCCATGTCTGCTCGCACCCGTCCGCGTATCGCCCTGGCCGCCCTGGCGTCCGTCGCCCTCGCCGCCCTTCCCTGGTCAGCCGCCCAGGCGGACCCGACGGCCACGGCCCACCTCACCGGCACCCTCGCCGACGGCGCCACCTGGATGGCGGACGTCCCCGACCGCTGGAACGGCACCCTGCTGCTGTTCAGCCATGGCTTCGGCCCCACCGTCGCCCAAGACGCCCCCTCCGACGCCGTACGCACCGAGTTGCTCGCCGAGGGCTATGCGATGGCCGGTTCGTCGTACGACCCCCATGGCTCGATGTGGGCCCTGAAGAGCGCCGAACTCGACCAGTTCGCCACACTCGACGCCGTTACCGCGAAGATCGGCACCCCGCGGCGCACCCTGGCCGTCGGCCAGTCCATGGGCGGACTCGTCAACGCGCAGATCGCCCGCGACGGCGCCCGCCGTGTCGACGGCGCGCTCGGCCTGTGCGGCCTGGTCGCGGGCGGCACCGACCTGGACAACTACCAACTCGACGCCGAGTACACCCTCGCTCGGCTGCTCCTGCCGGGGCAGGACCTCCGTCTGGTGCGCTTCGGCTCCGCCGACGACGCGGCCGCCACCGCCAGGAAGCTCACCGACGCCGTCAACGCCGCGCAGGCCACACCACAGGGCCGGGCCCGGATCACGCTGGCCGCGGCCTTCCTCAACCTGCCCGCCTGGGCGCCCGGAAAGGACCGGCCCGCCCCGGCCGACTGGGCAGGGCAGGAGGAGCAGCAGTACACGTGGTTCGCGCAGGGCATCCTGTCGTTCGTCGAGGGCGGCCGGTTCGCCATGGAGCAGTCCGTCGGCGGCAACAACTCCTGGAACCGGGGCGTCGACTACGCCCACCTGCTCGCCGGTTCCGCCCGCGCCCCGCAGGTCCGCGCGCAGTATCGGACGGCCGGACTCGACCTGCGCGCCGATCTGGCGTCCCTGACCCGGGGTGCCTCGATCGCCGCCGACCCCGCCGCGGTCCGTACGGCGCAGCGCACCTCGTCCGCCGGTCAGGGTCTCGGCATGCCGCTGCTGGACGTGCACACGATCGCCGACAACCTCGTACCCGTGGAGCAGGAACGGCGGTTCGGCGACCGGGTGCGCACGGCCGGGGACGGCGCGCTGCTGCGGCAGGCCTACGTCGAACGACAGGGCCACTGCGCATTCACCACCGCCGAGACCGTGGCCGCCCTGCACGCGCTCGAGCATCGCGTCATCACGGGCCACTGGGACGACGCCGCGACCCCGGCCGTGCTTCAGCGGTCCGCCACGGCGCTCGGTCTGGACGGCGCGGCGTACGCCCCGTACCGCCCGGCACGCCTGACGGTCGGCCGCGATCGCCCGGCGCCTCCCGTCCGCCACTGACGTTGGGACCCTCAGATGTCCGACGCATCCGCCTCTTCTCCCTCCGCACACCCTTCCGCATCCCCGGTCCCGCGTCTCCCGCTCGGTACGCTCGTCGCCGGCTGTCTCGCCGTCTGCCTCGCCCAGATCGGCCTGGCGATACCGGCCACCCTCAACGGCCTGTTCCAGGAACACCTCCACCCCGTCGGCGCCCAGCTCACCTGGATCTCCGACGCGTTCCTGTTGCCCGTCACCGTCCTCGAACTCTCCTTCGGCGTGCTGGGCGACCTCTTCGGCCGCAAACAACTCCTCGTCGGCGGGGCCGCGCTGGTGTGCGCGGGCGAGGTCGTCGCCGCGAGCGCGTCCGGCATCCATCAACTGTGGGCGGGACAGGCGCTGGCCGGTCTCGGCGCCGCCGCGCTCTTCCCCACCTCGCTCGCCATGATCGCGGCCGGCACGCACACCGGTGCCCAGCGTGCCCGGGTCATCGCCCTCTGGGCCTCCAGCCTGTCCGCGGGCGGCTTCCTCGCGCCGCTGCTCGGCGGTATCACCGGCACCTACGGCTCGTGGCGCTCGGCGTTCGTGGTGGTCGCCGTGCTGGCCGCGGTCAGCGCCCTGGTGAGTCTTCGGCTTGCCGCCAACTCCCGTGCGCCTGAGGGACGTTCGCTGGACATCGGCGGCCAGATCACCATCGGCGTCGGTCTGTTCGCCCTGCTGTACGCCGTCATCCAGGGGCCGACCGGCGGCTGGGGATCGACCCCCGTGGTCGTGGCGTTCGTGATCGCGGCGGTGTTCCTGGGCCTGTTCGTGGCCGCCGAGAGCCGGGCCCGCTCGCCCCTCCTGCGCCTGGACCTGTTCCGCAACCGTTCCTTCGCGATCGCGTCGGTCGTCGCGGTGGTGGGCATGTTCAGCTTCCTGGGCACGGCCTACGCGGCGAGCATCCGGCTCGGCCCCATCCAGCACCAGAGCCCCCTGCGCACCGCCTTCGCGTTCCTGCTGCTCAACGGCATCGCCCCGGTGCTCACCCCGCTGACCTCAAGGCTGCTGAACCGGCTGCCCGCACGGGCGCTGCTCACCTCCGGTCTGGCACTGATCGCCGTGGGCGACTTCCTGGCCGCCGGGCTCGACGTCGGCGACCGGAGCCTGACCTCGCTGATCCTGCCGCTCGGCCTGGTCGGCATCGGCTTCGCCTTCACGGTGTCGTCCATCACCGCGACCGCCGTCAACACGGTGCCACTGCCGCTCGCGGGCATGGCCAGCGCGGCCACCAACCTGCTGCGCGACTTCGGCTTCACCCTAGGACCCGCGGTCATCGGCGCCGTCGCGCTGAGCCAGGCGGCGTCCCGGGTGACCTCGTCGCTGGCCACCTCGTCGTCCCTGACCGCGGAGTCGAAGGCGGCGGCGCACGACGTGCTGAGGGAAGGCGGCCCGCTCGCGCTGAACTCCGTCCCCGCCACCTCCCCGCCGGGCGCGGCCCGCGCACACGCCCTCGACGCCCTCGGCCACGGCTACGCGATCGGCTTCGTGGTGTGCGGCTCAGCCGCCGTGTTCTCCGCGCTGCTGGTGGTGACGGCTCTGCGGGAGCGCACGGCGGAGAAGAGCGCGCCACAATCGGAGGGCGGTGTGCGACGGTGGCCCGCCGGAGAGTCTCACGCCGCCGGTTGAGTGAAGCGGATGCGGTTGCCGAACGGGTCACCCAGGCCGCAGCCGATCCCGTACGGGCGCTCAGTGGGTTCCTCGGTGAATTCCACGCCCTGCGCCAGCAGTGTCTCGTAGGTCTTGCGGCAGTCGGGGTGGTCAAGATGAGCCAGCCGCCCATCACACCCTTGGTCACCAGCTCACGGACCTGCTCCGCCGTCTCCTCCGGCATCGCCGGGGCGCCCGGCTTCTCCAGCAGGATCTGCCGCTCGGGGCGACCGGGAACGCTGACGGCGAGCCAGCGCATGAAGCCCAAGTTGACGTCCGCGACGACCTCCGGGCCGAGCTCGCCGACGTAGAAGTCGAGGGCCTCGTCCTGGTCGAGGACGTAAATCTGCGAATGCGTGATGGCACTTGGCCCACTTCTCGGTACGGGACGGCGCCGTGGCGGTGCATGTGACGCAGAGCCGTCTCCACGTACCACATGCCGCTGACCGCGGGCGGCGAAGTCCCGCTGTACTGCTCGGCGGTGGGGTGGGCGATGCTGTCGGCCCTGCCGTCGCCGGTGGCGGCGGAGCTTCTGGGCGGCGAGTCGCTCCCGGCCCGTACGTCAGGGACGGTGCGGGACCCGGGGGCAGTGCTCGCCGCTCTGTCCGCCGTGCGCGAGCGAGGCTATGCGGTCGATGACGAATACGCGGAGCTGGACGTCCGCGCCATCGCGGCCCCGGTGCTGGGGCCGGGCACCGGGTCGCCGGCGCGGTCGGCATCGTCGGGCTGACGTTCACACTGGACGAGGAGAGCGTGCTTCGATGCCCGTCGGCTGATAGGTCGTGAGCCGACAGTTCGTTGTCCCCGGCCCGTGACAGCCACACACCTCGCCGGTCACATGTGGCGACGCAACACGTCCGAGCTGACGCCGTCAGACGGAGGGCGCGCGGGACGGTCACGCCAGTTAGCAGATCGGCTGTCGACCGCGCAATCCGTGAGACGCCGAGGGCGGTGAATCCGCTTGTGGTCCCCCGGGCCATGGCGATGGGCTGCGCCGGATTCTACGGTTTCGGCCACGTCTGGTGCTTCCGGCGCACGGGACGCGCCGGTGACCTCAGGAACACCGGGAGCGCATCAACCGAAGGAGCACTTCCATGCCAGTCCCCCCACACCACGTACCGCCACGGAGCCGATGGACCCGCATCGCGGCCCGGCTCCTCGCCGTCGCCGCCCTCCTGTTCGGAGCCGTTCTCGCCGGGCCCGCGCCCGCCGCGAACGCCGCGGTCACCCTTACGAAGGTGACCAACTTCGGGTCCAACCCCGGCGCGTTGAACATGTACGTGTACAAGCCGACGTCGCTGCCCGCGAACGCGCCCGTGGTCGTCGCGCTCCACGGGTGTACGCAGAGTGCCCAGGTCTACGCCGACAACTCGGGGCTGCCCGAGCTCGCGGACCGCGACAAGTTCGTCCTGGTGCTCGCGGAGACCACCTCGTCGAACAATCTCAGCAAGTGCTTCAACTGGTTCCAGGCAGGTGACAATCGGCGTGACCAGGGCGAGGCCCTTTCGATCCGGCAGATGGCGGACCACGCCGTCTCGGCCTACGGCGGGGACTCCAAGCGGGTCTACATCACGGGGCTGTCGGCGGGTGGTGCCATGACCTCGGTCATGCTCGCCACCTACCCTGACGTCTTCTCCGCCGGCGCGGTCGTCGCGGGCCTGCCCTACGGCTGCACCAAGAACAACAGCCCTTACCAGTGCATGAACCCCGGGCTCGACCTCAGCCCGAGCGAGTGGGCCCAGCGGGTGCGTGAGGCGTACCCGTCGTACGAGGGACCGTGGCCGCGCACCGCCATCTGGTACGGCGATCGGGACACGACGGTCGTGCCGCGCAACGCCACCGAACTGCGCGACCAGTGGACCGCGTTGCACGGACTGTCCCAGACGCCCACCCGTACCTCCAGCATCGGTCCCAATGCCACCCAGCACGACGAGTACGTGGCGTCCGACGGCACGGTGGCCGTCGAGGTCAACAGGGTCCCCGGCATCAACCACGGCACCCCGGTCGACCCCGGCACCGGTGCCGAACAGTGCGGCAGCACCGGCGCCCCGTACTTCCTGGACTCGATCTGCTCCAGCTACTGGATCACCAAGTTCTTCGGTCTCGGCGGCTAGGGCGGCGAGCGCGCATAGGCCCCGGCCGCCAGCGCGATGTGAAACGGCCCGCCATGGTGTCCGGCGCCCTTGTCCGGGCCGCCGCCATGGCGGGCCCGCATATGTCCCGTGCGGTGAACGTGCCCTGGCATCCGGCTCGTCCACCACTCGACTCGCCGGTGGTGCCCGCGGCCGGTGCGGAGGGGACACCGGGCGGCCGTTGCCCCGGATACGCCCTGCCGCACGCACCGGGCGCCGCCCGCCAACGGGCCGACTTCCTGGACGAGTTGACCACAGCCGGAACGGTGGCCTCGGGCCACACCGACCGGGCCGACTTCGCGGGGTGACCCCGAGGTCGCGCTCCAGCAGCCGGAACTGCTGGTTCAGCGGCGACTGGGCGATGTGCAGCCGCTCGGCCGCCCGCCCGAAGTGCAGTTCCTCGGCGACGGCGACGAATCCGGAAAGGTGACGTAGCTCCACGCACCCGACCATGCCATCCACACCGCTCCAAGAGAACTGATGCCGCATCAAATTACTGCGCTGCCCGAGGCCGGTTATCGGCGGAATTCATAACACCCAGGGAACGCCGGTGTGAAACGAGTGTGAAGAAGGTTTCGGTTGGGCTGGCCCGGCAAGGGGGAGCCCCATGAGTTACCCCCATGACCGCATAGCGGATAACAGTCAGTACAACAGCGATGGAAATCGCCCATACCCCGCCAACCCTGCCGGCTATCCCGCCGCCAATCAGCGTCGGGCGGGCAATCGAGGGGGTCTGGGTGCAGACAGGACAGCCCTGGTCATTCACACCCTCGCAGACATTGCCGCGGGTTTTCTGGCGTTGTGGATCCTGCTGTACATGCTCGACGCGAATCAGGCGAATGTCTTCGTCGACTTCGTGCACGGCGTAGCGGACTGGCTCGCCGGCTGGTCACAGGACATCTTCACGATGGACACGGAATCCGTGCGAGTCTTCTTCAACTACGCACTGCCCGCGGTGATTTACCTGGCGATCGGGCACGGCGCCGCGGCCTGGGTGCGACGGCTCTGACTCCGCACGCTCGGCGGCCGGTATCCCTCCTCGTGCCGAGGGGTACCGGCCGCCGCCGTGTTCGGGTGGACGGACGCTCCGGACCATGTGGTGACCAGCGGCGATGCCTCGCGCGGACGATGTTGGCACCTGGGGCCGGCAGGGCGGCTCGAGGGGGGCGCGGGCGGATATCGGGTACCCGCCCGCGCCACGCGCCCTGCTGTCCCTGAACCGGGGGGGACCGGAGATCGACCAGGGAGGGCGCGTGCCGATGACCAATCGGCAGTATCTACAGCGCCGTACCGTAAACGCGTGTTACTCCTGGGCCATTTTCGCCCTGCGTACCCTGCCCGATCCTGGCCGAGTAACAAGATCCGCGTCCTGGACGCTGTAGGTAGTGGCGCCCCCATCACCGCCGTGGAGTGGTGTGTGGGGCCATGCTCCAGCCGTACGCGGTAAATCCCAGAAGGTCGGCACACGAGAGCCGGAGGCCCACCGAGAGCACATATAGAGAATGTCCGAAATGCAGGGTGGTCGCAGAGCCTTCGCATGCGCAGTCACGGCGGATGGGAAATATTGGCTGTGCCTTTTCCCTGCCCGCCTTGGAGTTGTATATCAAATTGGAAACACTCCGAGGTGCATCCCCTCCTCCATTTGCATTTCAGCTGGGCGAGGAATGCACACTGTCGGGCATGCACCCAAGGACAGACAGCAGAAACCCCGACTTCGCGCACCCCGCTGGATGGGGAAACACCGCGCGGGGCGCCGACGGCACGCACCCACCGGATGACTTCCCGTACGAGGAGCACCCTGGTGGGCACCGCGGCAGGCCGCACCGCCGCCGTGGCAGGACGGTCATACGTGTCCTGGTCGCCTTGGTCCTCGTTCTGCTGGTCGTCTCGGTGGCAACGTACTTCTGGGCCGACTCCGAGCTGCGCAAGGAAGTCGACCTCAGCAAGGTGGTCGACCGCCCCGGGACGGGGGAGGGCACCAACTATCTGATGGTGGGGTCCGACAGCCGCGAGGGCATGTCGGACCAGCAGAAGAAGGACCTGCACACGGGCTCCGCCGACGGCAAGCGCACGGACTCGATGATGATCCTGCACGACGGCGCGTCCGGCCCGACACTCATATCGCTGCCGCGCGACTCGAACGTGACCATCCCGAAGTTCCGCGGCTCGGAGTCCGGCGACATCAAGGGCCCGCTGGGCGACAACAAGCTGAACGCCGCGTACTCCATCGACGGCCCGCAGCTGCTGGTCCGCACCGTCGAGTACAACACCGGTCTGCACATCGACCACTACGCGGAGGTTGGCTTCTCCGGCTTCGCCAACATCGTGGACTCCATCGGCGGCGTCGACATGACCCTCGACAAGGGCTTCAAGGACAAGTGGTCCGGCGCCGACTTCGACGCGGGCGAGCAGACGCTGAACGGCCAGCAGGCACTCGCGTTCGTCCGCACCCGGCACGCGTTCGCCACCAGCGACCTGGAACGCACCAAGAACCAGCAGAAGTTCCTCTCCGCGCTGGCCGGCCAGACCGCGACGCCCGGCACGCTCCTGAACCCCTTCAAGCTCTACCCCACCATGGGAGCCGGACTCGGCACCCTCATCGTCGACAAGGACATGAACCCCTACTACCTGGCCAAGATGTTCTTCGCCATGCAGGACGTCACCGGCAGCGACGGCAAGTCGCTGAACATGCCCATCTCCGGCAGCGTCGGCGGCAACCTCCAGTGGGACAAGGCCAAGGTCAAACAGCTGGTGCAAGAGCTCAAGAACGACGAGCCGGTCACCGTGACCGACGCCCGGTGACCCCCGCCGAGCGGCGGCCGGCCTGCCGCTCGGCATCACCGGCCGGCCGGCGGACGAGATCAATACCGGCGCCGTGCTGGTGTCCGGGCTTCTCCCCGCCACAGGGCCAGCTTGTGCCGGGTCCACCGGGTGCCACGGTGGTCCTCGCCGAGCACGCGCACCGTGTCGGCCAGCAGGTGCTCGTACGCTTCCGTGGCCCCGGCCACATCACCGGCCTCCGCCCGCATGTCGGCCAGAGTGAGCCGGGTGACCAGCGCGACGTCGTGGTCGGTGCCCCACGCCCGCACCCGCTCCGTCAGCACATGCTCGTACGCCTTCCACGGCACCGACGTCGTCCCCTGAATTCCACCGCACCGTGGCCAGGTTCCGGAGGGCGGCGGTGCCGTGGGGCTCCTTGCGCAGCGCGTCCTCCCGGACCGGCCCCTCCACCTCGATCATCCTCGGCAGCGGCGGCGGCACCCAGCGCTTCTTCCGCCGCCAATGGGCCAGGTTGCGCCGGATCCACGGGATCCGGGGGTGGTCCTCGCCGAGTACCCGCACCGCGTCGGCCAGCAGGCGCTCGTACGCTTCCGCTGCTCCGGCCACATCACCGGCCTCCGCCCGCACACCGGCGAGGCTGAGCCGGGTGTCCAGGACGAGGGGATGGCCCGCGCCCCACGCCCGTGCCCGTACCGCGACGAGCCGCTCGTACGGTTCCACGGCGTCGGCCGCATTCCAGCTCCGTCGCCGCCACAGGGCCAGATACCGGAGGTCGCGGGTGTCGTCGTCCCGATCCTCCTCACGCAGCAGCCAGTCCCGGCCCGTACTCACCTGGTCCGGGTGCTGTTTCAGTCTCCTGCCGATGTCGCGGCTGTCGGCGATGACGCCCAGTCCTATCGCGATCCACCTCGTCCAGTTCATGTCCACGCCTCGCGATCTCGCCTCGGGCTCGACCCGGCTGACCGGCCGCTCCTTGGCATTGTGCGGTGGAGGGGCGCGGTCGTGAAGGCGATGGGGCAGAGGTCGCTCAGTGAGCGGAGTGGCCCGGAGCCGCTGTCGGGCCCTTGACCGGCAGCGGCTCCGGCTCCGGTTCACCGCAGGCCGTCAGCCGCGGAACGGCCCCGTCACCTCATAGGTGATGCCGCCCGACGAGCTGCCGCTGGTGCCGCGCTGGCTGGAGAAGTACAGCCGCTTGCCATCCGGCGAGAACGCCGGGCCGGTGATCTCCGAGCCCGACTGGCCGTCGACGCGCAGGAACGGGGCCACCACATCGTCCGGGGTGATGACGCAGATCTCCATGTTCCCGCCGTCCTCGGCCACGTACAGATCGCCGGAGGACGCCCCGGTCACGTTGTCCACACCGGTCAGCGGGGCCGTGCCGCCGGTCACCAGCGAATCGTCATAGGCCAGTTCTATCGTCCGGGCGGCCGCGTCGTACTGCCACACCCGGTTGTCGCCCTTGGTGGTGAACCAGCAGGTGTCGTTGGCGTAGTAGCACCCTTCGCCGCCGTTGAACCGCTTGGCCCCGGTCACCTGGTTGCGGGTGGCGGTGGCGCCGGTCGGGTCCGGCACGGTCGCCCAGGTGACGGGGCCACTGGTGCCGGAACCGGCGACCATGACCTCCAGCCTGCCGGAGGACAGGTCACCCCACGTCGTCGGCGTGAAACGGTAGAAGCACCCGTCCGTGACGTCCTCGGTCAGGTAGACGGTCCGGCGGACGGGATCGGCCGCCGCCGCCTCGTGCTTGAAGCGGCCCATCGCGTCGCGCCGCACCGCGGCCTTCACGCCCCACGGGTCGGTCTCGTACACATAGCCGCGGTCGACCTCCTCACAGGACAGCCAGGTGTTCCACGGGGTCTTGCCTCCCGCGCAGTTCTGCCGGGTACCTGAGAGGACGCGGTACGCGCCCGTGATTGCCCCGGCAGAGGAGAACGTCACCGCGCTCGCCCCGCCCGACGGGTTGATCTCCGAGTTGGAGACATAGATCCAGCCGCTGCCGTCGGCGTAACAGGCTCCGCCGTCCGGGGCGTCGTGCCAGGTGTACGAGGTGCCGGCGACCGTCTGCCGCGAACGGGCGATCACCCGGCTGGTGAACCCGGCGGGAAGCCGTACGCCGTTGGCGTCCGGCGAACCGAGCGCCCCGTACGGCCCGGCGCCCGGCTGCGCCGGTGCGGCGTACGCGGCGCCGCGCCACAGGGTTCCGCCGAAAGCTGCCGAGGAGCCGCCGATGACGGCGGCACGCAAGAGGGTGCGACGTTTCACTCTGGCTCCAAGGAGTGCCGTGACCGTTCCCCACCGCCGGCCGACGGCGGGGTCCCACGGCCTTGAACCCTAGACAGGTATCACGTAGGCGGAATTGACGGGGCTTGGACACCACATGACGCGGGCGTGGATCCTCGCGCTCGCCGGAGGAGGCTTATACATCGGTTGGCTGGCGTCCTCCATCAGCTCGACGGCCACTGAGCGATCCAACTCACCTGCGGATATGGGCTCTTCTGAATTCCGATACGTCGGAGGTCTTCCCCTGAACCCCATACGGCCTGCACCATGCCGGGTAGTTCACCACCGGATATGGGAGGCACATACGTGACCCCGACGACAGGGAACGGGATCTCTCGAAGAGGAGTGATCGGCTCGGCGGCCGTAGCCGGCTCGGCGGTCGCGCTCGGTGCCGGAGGGCCGCTGACCGGCTCCGGTACCGCCTGGGCCGCGCCCCGGGGGCCCGGCGGGTCGGGAGACTTGGCCGAACGGCTGGCCAGGGCCGCCGCTCCGCTGTGGCGGCGGATGCCCGGCGACTGGAAGGACGGTCCCTTCCTCGGCAACGGTCTGCTCGGGGTGAACGTCTACCGGGGCGCCACGGCCAACTCCGTGAAGGTGATGGTCAGCCACAATCAGGTACAGGACCAGCGACCCCAGTGGGCCGCCACGTACGGCTACTCACGGCTGCCCATAGGGCATTTCGACCTCACGCTGGCGGGCGAGGTGACCGATGTCGACTGGACCCTCGACATCTGGGACGCCGAGCTGAACGGCACCATCACCACCACCCGGGGCAGCGTCCGCTTCTCGATGCTGGTGCACAACGCCCGTACCGCGCTGCTGATCTCCACCCGGCCGAGCGCGGGGGAGGAGAGCGCCGCCTGGTCGTTCACATGGATGTCCGCCATCTCGCCCCGGACGAAGGGCAGGCCCGCCGACTACACCGGCAACCCCGACCCCCGCACCGGCTCCACGGGCGCCACCCACTACGTCGAACAGCCGTTGATCGCCGGTGGCGGGTGGACCACCGCCTGGCGTGAACGCCGGGTCGGTACCGGCAGGCTGCTCGCCGCGCATATCGTCTACCGCTACCCCGACGACCTCTCGAAGACCACCGAACTCGCCGTGGCCGAGGTGGCGCGCACCCTGGCCGAGGACCCGGACGACCTGGTGCGCGAGCACCGCGGCTGGTGGAACCGCTTCTACGAGCGCAGCCTGCTCTCCGTGCCCGACAAGCGGATTCAGGACTTCTACTGGATCCAGCTCTACAAGGCCGCCTGTGCCACCCGCGCCGGAGGACCCTCGATGTCCGAGTGGGGACCCTGGTACCCGGAGACCGGGGGGAGCTGGACCGCGGTCTGGTGGAACCTCAACGTCCAGATCGCCACCTGGCTGATCCAGGGCTCCAACCACCTCGAACTCGACTCCGTCACCTCCACCTTCAAGAGCTTCGAGAAGAACCTGCCGCTGTCCCTCCCGCCCGAGATCCCGAACGAAGAGATCTACGCCCTGTCCCACCCCTCCGACTGGACGCTGCGCCCCGGCGCCCACACCGTCGGCGTCCCGGGCACCTCCACCAAGACCGACAACAACGGCAACCTCTCCTGGGCCATGCACAACGTCTGGCTCAGCTACCGGCACACCATGGACACGCGCATCGTGCGCGACGTCCTCTACCCGATCCTCGTCAAAGCGGTGAACTACTACGACCACTTCCTCCACGAGGGCGGCGACGGCAAGCTGCATCTGCCACTCGCCCGGTCCCCGGAGTACGCGGACGCGGTGGACTGCACCTACGACCTCTCCCTGCTCCGCTGGGGCTGTGCCACGCTCCTCGACTGTCTGCGCATCCTCCGCACCGACAACCCGCGCGCCGGGCGCTGGCGGGAGATCCTGCGCCGTCTGGTCGACTATCCGCGCGGCGCGGACGGCGTCCTGATCGGCGCCGGCACACCCCTCGCCGACTCCCACCGCCACTTCTCCCACATGCTGTGGCTGTACCCGCTGCACGAGCTCACCTGGGACCGGCCGGCCGACCGGGACATCATGCGGACCACGTTCGACCACTGGACCGAGGACCGCAGCCTCTGGGCGGGATACAGCTACGCGGCGGCCTCCTCGATGGCGTCGCGGATGGGGCGGCCCGAGGACGCCCTCGACTTCCTCACCACCTTCACCGGGAACCTCTTCGACGAGTCCTACATGGACTGCTACATGACCGCGAACACCATGTACGCGGAGGACACCAACCTGGGCATCGAGAGCCCGCTGACCACGGCCCAGTCGATCCTCGACATGGGCATACAGAGCCATGGCGGCGTCGTCCGGGTCTTCCCCTCCGTCTCACGGCGCTGGCCCGACGTCTCGTTCCAGGCACTGCGCGCCCAGGGCGCGTTCCTCGTCGACGCGGACCGCTCCGGCGGCAGGACCCGGTGGGTGCGGGTCCACAGCGAGGCGGGTGCGCCACTGGTGCTGCAGCACGGCATCGCCGGCGCCATCGACGTACGGGACGAGCACGGCCGCGGGCTGCGGTACCGGGAGACGGGCCCCGGCCGTATCGAGATCCCGCTCGGCCGGGACGAGACGGCCGTCGTCGCTCCGCGCGGCACCCACCCGGATCTACGCCCGCGCGACGTACCGGCCGTCGGCGACGCGAAGCCGTGGGGGCTGCCGGACTGAGCCGGGGCTCCGGGGAGAGGCCATATGCGCGGGTGGTCTCCCTGGTCAGTAGAACTCGACGGTGTTGACACGGTTGATCAGCTCGTGTCCGTCGAGGAGCCGGGTGGCGTTGGCGGCGAAGAGTTCGGCGATGAGGCGGTCCTCCGCCGCGTCGAGCGCGGCGGTGTGCGGGCTCACCAGAACCCGCTCGTGGTCCCACAGCGGGCTGTCGACCGGCAGAGGCTCCGTCTCGAACACGTCCAGCGCGGCGAAGCCGACCCGGCCCGAGTCGAGCGCGCGGGCCAGGGCGGCCTCGTCGACGACGCTGCCGCGGCCGACGTTGACGAGGGAGGCCCCGGGGCGTAGGGCGTCGAAGAACCGCTCGCCGAGGAGGTGCTCGGTCGCCTCGGTGCCGGGGAGCGTGTTCACGACGGCGTCCACGGTCGGTGCCACCTCGGTGATGCGGTCGGGGTGGATCACGGTGGAGACACCGGGGACGGTGGCGCCTGACCGGCTCGTGCCGATGACCGACGCACCCAGCGCCTGGAGTGCCCCGGCGACGGCCCGGCCGATCCCGCCGAGGCCGAGGACGAGAACGGTCTGGCGGCTGACCTGTCCCATCGTCCAGCGGCCGCTCCACTCCCGGTCACGTTGCCGGCGGCTGAGGCGGGGCAGGTCCTTGGCCCCCGCGAGCACGCCGAAGACGGCGAACTCCGCGAGCGGGCGTCCGTGGACCCCGGCCGAGGTGGTGAAGAGGACACGGTCGAGTTCGTCGGGACGCAGCCCGGCGGCCTTGACCTGGCTGCCCCCGCCCGCCGCCATGGTGTGTACCCAGCGCAGGCGCGGATTGGCCCGGACGGCTCGCGCCAGGGCGGCCGGGTCCACGTCGGGGACGCCGTACAGGGCGTCGGCGGAGTCGATGGCCTCCTCGTAGGCGCGCTGCCGCGCGGGGCCGCGCTTCCAGGCCGGGTCTCCCGCGAAGTCGGCGGGCCAGCGCATCGGGGGCAGCAGATCATGGTCGACGACGAGGTCGATCCGCGGCTCCAGCTCCCTGACGCGGGCGCGGTTCTCCGCTGACAGCGGGGCGGCGACCGCGACACGGAGACGGCCTCCCGCCTGGTTCCGGCCGGTCATCGGACGCCCGCGTTCCGCAGTGCCTCGACCTCGGCGTCCAGGGCGGCCTCGCGGGCGACGATCTCCTGCACCGACGTCAGCGCTTCATGGGCCCGGTGGGGCGGGATGACGATGACGCCGTCGCCGTCGGCCGCGACGATGTCCCCGGGATTCACCACGACGCCGCCGATGGCGACCGGTTCGCCGATGGCGCCGGGCCCGTTCTTGAACGGGCCGGCGGGGGTGAGCCCCCGGGCGAAGACGGGAACACCGAGTTCCTCGATGATCGCGGCGTCGCGGACATAGCCGTCGACGACCGCGCCGACGGCCCCGTACGCGGCGAAGCGCTGGGCGAGGTTGTCCCCGATGACGGCGCGCCCGTCGTGGCCGAAGGCGTTGATGACGAGGATGTCGCCGTGGCGTATGTGCTCGAGTGCCGCGATCACCGCCTTGTTGTCTCCGGCGACCGTCAGGACCGGAAGGGCGGTTCCGACGGCCTTGGCGCCCTGCCAGACGGGTGCGATGCCGCCGTCGACGATGTTCAGCCGGTCGAGCGCATCGCCGAGGTTGGCCACGGAGTGGGCGCGGAACCGGTCCAGCAACTGCCCGTCGACGCGTTCCCATGGGGGTGTCACGCGCACGTTGTCCTCAGTCATCGAGGGCTCCTTCGGATGGTGTCCGGCGCGAGGGATGAAACGCGCCGGCGGCGGTGTCGTGCGGCATAGAAACTGCGAAAGTTTTCGCGTTTCGCGGGTGTCAGTCTGCATCGGTCCGCGCCGCAGGACAAGGGCCGGGGTGGCGGAGTGCGCTACCGGAGCCTGCCTCGATCGGCCGGGCAACTCCGACAATCCGGGATGGAAGCGCGACGGAAGCGAAAGGTTAACGTGGGGGCAACGCGGACCCTTGACCGCCCCAAGAATGCGAATCTATTCTCATTCGCGATTCAAGTCGCACCTTGGAACCGTCGCGACGAGCGGTCCGGCACGGACCACCGCGAGCCCTGGACGGACGGGTTCCTGAACATACAGAAGCCACCCAACTCTCCCGAGACGCCGTCACCGCCTTCCCCGCCGGACCACAGCGCAGGGGTGCGCCCCGGCATCACCGCGGCTGCCGGCGGCTACCAGGCCCAGCTCACGATCCTTCTTCAGGACACCCTTCCCGGAGTCCGCGACACCGAAAGTGAACGCGTATGACAGCGTCAGACCGGCTTGACACCACATCAGCCCGCCCGGAGGCGGTGCCGGGCCAGTTCGATACAGCAGCCGCCGATGTCGTCTCCGCCGATGACAAGGTGGTCCGCAGGGCCACCCTCGCCGGCGCGATCGGGTCCTTCGTCGAGTGGTACGACTACGGCATCTACGGCCTGCTCGTCACCTATCTCGCGATCGACATCATGGGGGAGGCCGAGGCCGGCGGCCTCCTCCTCACCAATGTCGGCTTCCTGATCAGCTTTGCCGCCCGCCCCTTCGGCAGCGTCATCTGCGGATACCTCGGTGACAGGATCGGCCGGAAGTCCCTCCTGGCCACCCTGCTGGTCCTGATCAGTACGGCGACCGCGGCGATCGGGCTGATCCCCTCCCACTCGGTCATCGGTGTCGCGGCGCCCGTCCTCCTGGTCCTGCTGCGGGTGCTCCAGGGCTTCTCGGCGGGCGGCGAGGTGGCCGGCGCGATGTCCTTCGTCGGCGAGTACGCCCCCGACTCGCGCCGCAACTACATGATGAGCTTCATCGCCGTGGGCTCGTTCATCGCCCTGATGTTCGGCAGTGCCTTCTCCGCCATCCTCATCACTGCGCTCGGCGACGACTCGATGACCTCATGGGGCTGGCGCCTGCCGTTCCTTCTGGCCGTCCCCCTCGGGTACATCGGCTTCTACATCCGCCGCCGGCTGGAGGAGACCCCTCATTTCGAGGCGCTGCGCGAACAGCGGACGGTCGCGCGCAACCCGCTGCGGGAAGCCTTGAGTTCACCGCGCCACCTGAAGGCGATCGGGCTGACCATCTTCCTCCCCGCGCTCAACGGCCCCGGCTACTACCTGCTCTTCGTCTACATGCCGACGTACCTGAAGACCTCGCTCGGCGAGCACGACTTCTCCATGCTGCGAGCTCTCACGGTCACGGCGTTCAGCCTGATCGCCATCGCCATATGCATCCCGCTCATGGCCCGCCTGTCGGACCGGATCGGCCGCAAACCCGTCCTCGCCGGCTCGGCCGTGGCCATGGCCGCCGTCTCGTACCCGATGTTCCGGCTTCTCACCACGGGCGAGTTCGGGCTCGCCTGTATCGGCACCATCGTGCTGGCGATCGCCTTCTCCGGGCACGCCGCCGTCGTCCACACCGCGCTTGCCGAGATGTTCCCGACCAGCGTGCGCTACTCCGCCTACAGCATCGGGTTCAGCATCTCGACCATCATCTTCGGCGGCAGCGCCCCCCTGGTGATGACCGAGCTGATCGAATCGACCGGCTCCAACATGATCCCCGCCTACGCCTCCATCCTCACCGCTCTGATCACCTTGGCCACTGTCGCCTTCGTACGCGAGACCAAAGGCCGGCCCCTCGCCGGCCACTGAGCCACCTGGCGGCATCCCACTCGGCGCCCGCCCCTACCTCAGGAGACACCTCATGGGAAGCAATTCCGTAGCCGTCGTCGCCGACCTCGGCGAGAGCTTCGGCAACTACACGATCGGCGACGACGCCGCCCTGCTCGGTCTCGTCACCTCCTCGAACATCGCGTGCGGCTTCCACGCCGGTGACCCGCGCATCATGGACCGCACCGTCGCCGACTGTGTCGAGCGGGGCATCGAACTCGGCGCCCACCCCGGCTACCCGGACCTCGTCGGCTTCGGCCGCCGGCTCATCGAGGCCACCGAGGCGGAGATCCGCACGGACGTCCTCTACCAGCTCGGCGCGCTCGACGCGTTCGCCCGGGTGCACGGCGGCACCATCAGCCATGTGGCCCCGCACGGCCGTATGGGCTCCATCGCCCAGACCGACGCCAAGCACGCGCGGGCCATCACCGACGCGATCGCCGCGTACAACACCGACTACATCGTCATCTGCCAGCGCGGGCTGCTCGCCGAGGAGTCCCGCAAGCGCGGCCTCGAGGTCGGCTACGTCTTCCTGGCCGACCGCGGTTACGGCGACGACGGCATGCCGGTGTCCCGCGCGCACGAGGGCGGTCTGATCCACGACCCGGAACTGATCGGCCGGCGCTCCGCCCAGGTCGTCCAGGAGGGCACCGTCCGCTCGGTCAACGGCAAGGTGGTCCCCCTCGGCCACGACGCGGACGTCCTGCTCCTGCACGGTGACCACCCGGCCGTGCTGGAGAACGGCACCGCTGTGCGGGCAGCACTCGACGCCGCCGGCGTACGGGTCACCGGACTGCGGGACGTCCTGGCGGAGAAGGCACAGAAGACGGAGGCCGCGCTCGCCGGCTGACGTCGAGCGCACCAGGCGATGACCACAGCACAGTACGGCGCCATCACCGTCGAACCCTTCGGGGACTCGGCGGTGATGGTGACCATCCCCCACGCCGACCAGGCGATCCGCAGAGCCGGGATTGTCGCTTTCCGAGACCGGTTCCTGGCGCACCGCCCGCACGGTGTGCTCGACGTCGTCTCCGGTCTCGAATCCCTGCTCATCGAGTTCGATCCGCTGCGGACCGCGCTCCAGCACGTGGAGTACGCGGCTCGTCTGGTGGCGCGGTGGGCGCCATCCCCGTCGGGCCCCACGGACGGCGGGCGAGCCGTACGGACCTTCGCGATCCCCGTCGTCTTCGGCCACGACAGCGGTCCCGACCTGGCCTCCGTCGCCGAAGAACTGGGACTCGGGCCTACTGAGGTCGTCGAGGCGATCGCGGAGTCCACCTTCACCGTCGCCCTCCTCGGCGCGGCGATGGCCCCGATGATGGACGGTCTGAAGGTACCCGGGCCGGTGCGCCGCCGTGCCGAGCCCCGGACGGATGTCGCCCCCGGAGCCGTCATGATCGCCGGTACCAACGCGATCATCCAGCCGTTCCCGGGGCCGACCGGCTGGCGGGTCGTCGGCCGCACTCCGCACACCATCGTCGACATCTCCCGCCCTGACCCCGCCGCGTTCGGGACGGGCGACATCGTGCGCTTCGTGCCCGTCACACGGGATGAGGCCGAGGCACTGAACGCCGGTTTCCCGCTGCCGACGGGGGAGGGCGCATGAAGACCGTGGCACTCGAGATCACCGGCACCGGCTGGGTCACGACGTTCCAGGACCTCGGCCGACACGACACCGAACGCCGCGGGGTGCCCACCGGTGGCGCCGCCGACCAGCACTCGGCAACCGTCGCGAACCTCCTGGTGGGCAACGCCCGGGGCGCGACCCTGATCGAGAATCTCGGAGGCGAGCTGGCGCTCGTGCCCGACGAGGACGTCCTGGTGGCCGTGACCGGTGCTCCCGCCCGGGTCACCGTCGCGGGCGGGCCGGTCGAGGGCTGGTCGCCGCTGGTCGTTCCTGCCGGGCACGAGATACGGGTCCGCGGTGATATGAACAGGGGAGCCCGCGTCTATCTGGCCGTGAACGGCAGAATGGCCGCGCGGACGCTGCTGGGCAGCGCGGCCCCGGACGCCCGGATGGGATTCGGGCAGAACCTCGCCCCGGGCTCGCGCGTACTGCTGGAAACGGGGTTCGGCGGATTCGGCCGCAGTCTGTTCGAGCCGCCGTTGTTCCGGCTCCCTGTCCCCGTGCCCCGCTTCGAGGACGGCCCCTGGGTCATCGACGTCGTCGCCAGTCACGGCATCCACGCGATCCCTGGCATCCGCGAGGTGGTCGAGGAGTCGGCCTACGTCGTCACCCCTCGCTCCAACCACGTCGGACTCCGTCTCGACGGCCCCGTACTGCATCCGGACAGCGACACCGAGATCGTCTCGCACGGGGTGCCCATCGGGGCGTTGCAGATCCCGCACGCGGATGAACTGATCGTGCTCGGCCGCTACCGGAGCCTGACAGCGGGCTATCCGATCGTCGGCGTTGCCGCACGCGCCTCCTTGCCGGTGCTCGGGCAGGCCGGCCCCGGCCGGGAACTGCGGTTCCGCTGGATCGACCGGGAGAGCTCGCTGCGGCGGTCCGCGCGGCGCGCGGCGGAGGTCAGGGCCCTCGGGCATGCCGCCGCCGAGGCGTTCGGCGCCCTCGGTTTCAAGGAACCCTTGTCACACACTAAGTGAGAAGATATTCTCACTTGCAATTGGGATCGCAGATGAGTCATGGAGGAGGAGCGGTGGCACCGTCGGCCGGCAGGATCGCGCTCATCACGGGAGCGGGCAGCGGAATGGGCCTCGAGACCGCCCGGCTGCTCGCCCGCGACGGCGCCACGGCCGTGCTGATCGGCCGCAGACAGCGGGTCCTCGACACCGTCGCGGCCACGATCCGCGCCGAGGGCGGCACCGCCCTTCCCCTCGCGGCGGATGTCACCCGCGCCGAGGACGTCACCCGCGTCGTCGAACAGGTCCATGCCGCGCTCGGCCCGATCGACATCCTCGTGAACAACGCGGGGAGCGCCTCGTCGGTGCTCAACCCGCAGTGGCTCCCGCACGACGAGTGGCGCCAGGTCCTCGAAGTGAACCTCACCGCGGTCTTCCAGCTCACCCAGGCCGTCCTGCCCGACATGCTCGGCCGTGGCACCGGGACGATCGTCACCGTCTCCTCGCTCGCCGCCGTCAACCCCAACCTGCTGGGCGGGGCCGCCTACGGCGCGGCCAAGGCCGGGGCCCGCAACTTCATGACCTTCCTGCACAACACCTTCCGCGACCAGGGGCTGCGAGCGATCACCGTACTGCCTGGGGAAGCGGACACTCCCATCCTCGACAACCGCGCCCGGCCCCCGGAGCCGGAGGAGCGCGCCACCATGGTGCGGCCGGAGGACGTGGCCGAGGCCATCCGCCTCGCCGTCACCCTTCCCCAGCGCGTCGTCCTCCAGGAGATCGTCGTGGCCCCCACCCGGCAGCGCGACACCTCCGACGACCTCGAGATCAGCCGCTGGGCCGGAGCGCCCGCCGACGCCGCACCGCCGGCCTGACCACCCGCCACCAGGAGGAGCGCCATGCCGCCCACCGTCACCACGCAGCCGCCCCGGTTCGCCACCGCCGACGCCGTCGCCCGGATCGCGGCCGCGTCCCGCCGGACGCAGCAGCCGCAGTCCCGGGCCGACCTCGTCTCCCTCGCCATGGGCGAACCCGATTTCGACACGCCCCCCTTGGTGACCGAGGCGGCCCAAGCCTCGCTGCGCGCCGGACGGACCCACTACTCGCCCCTGCTCGGCGAACCCGCCCTGCGCGAAGCGCTGGCCGGGAAGCTCGCCACCACCGCCGGAGCGCCGGTCTCCGCCGCCGACATCCTGATCACCCAGGGCGGGACCGCCGGCCTCGCCGCCTCGATCCTCTCCATCGTCAACCCCGGTGACAAGGTGGTCATCCCCGACCCCACCTACTCCCTCTACGCCGACCTCGTCGCCATGGCCGGGGGTGTCGTCGAACCCGTTCCGCTCGGTCCGGACCTGCACTGGGACCTCGACCGGCTCGCCGCGGCCCTCACGGACGCCAGGCTCTTCGTCTTCTGCAACCCCGTGAACCCGACCGGGATCGTCCACAGCCACGAGGAACTCTCCGCGCTCGCCGACCTGCTCGACGGCACCTCCACGATCGTCATCTCCGACGAGGCCTACTCCGACCTGGATTACACCGGGCGGCCCTTCACCTCCGCCGTCTCCGTCGACGGGCTGCGCGAGCGGACCGTCTACTGCCAGACCTTCTCCAAGAGTTACGCGATGACCGGCTGGCGCGTGGGTTACCTCTGGGGTCCGCCGTCCCTCATCCAGGCGGCCGCGCGCGTCCACAACACCTTCAACGGGTCGGTGAACACCTTTATCCAGGACGCCGCGCTCGTCGCGGTGGAAAGCTGTGCGGATGACGTCGCCCGGATGCGCGCCGCCTACGAGGAACGCGGCGAGATCATGCGCAAGGAACTGGCCTCGATCCCCGGTCTCACCCTCAGCGCGCCCGAGGGGGCCTTCTACCAGTTCCCGCGGTACGACCTCGGCCTGCCCTCCGTCGATGTGGTGGCGGCACTGCGCGCGCACGGTGTCGCCGTCCGGCCCGGAAGCGAGTTCGGGGCCTGGGGCGAGGGGCACCTGCGCCTGTCGTACGCTGCCGGCCCGCGGTCCATCATCGAGGGTGTCCGCAGGCTGGCCCACGGCCTCGCCGCCCTGCGATGAACGCCGTCCCGGACGCGAGGAGGAGTCGTCCCATGCGCAGTGACACCGAGCGCAACCGCAGGCACCTCATCAAGGCGGCGGCACGGCTCTTCGAGAACTCGCCCACCCCGGTCAGCCTCGCGGAGATCGCCAAGCATGCTGAGGTGTCCACCGCGACCGCCTACCGCCACTTCTCCTCCGTGGAGGAGATCCTGCACGCCTTCCGCGCCCAAGTGGGCTCCGAACTGAGGGACTTCAGCGCCGCGCAGACGTCCCGGGGCATGCGCAAGCTCGACGCGGTGTCACGGTACTGGGTATCCCTTGTCCTCGAGCACGGCGGCGCGATGGCGCAGATGCGCTCGCACCGCGGCTACCTCGAGCGACTTCGCGAGGGCACGGGCTACCTCACCCCGCAGGCCGAAGCGCTCACCGAGCCACTGCGGCAGACGGCCGAGGAGCTCGGTCTGGGAGACCTGGGCGACGAAGCCCTCTATCTGTGGAACGCGTTGTTCGATCCACGGGACATCCTCGACCTCATCAAGAGCGGACGAACCGAGGACGAGGCGGCCACCCGCCTCATGGGCGCACTGCGCGGAGCCCTGATCGGGTGGTCAGCGGCCCGGCCCGGCACGCCGGAGGAATCAGGTCTGGTCTCTTCCCCACTGAAGGCCGACACCGGCTGAAGTACGCTGTCGGCGCACTTCAGCGCCTGAAGCACGGCTCGTGTCGGCGCCTGGCCGACACGCATGCGAACGGAGAGAACAGCGCACATGGACGTCAGTGCCTACCTCGAGGCCGTCTACGGCAATCTCCACCGCCGGGATCCCGCGGAAACGGAGTTCCATCAGGCAGCACACGAAGTCCTGCAGGCGATAGGACCTGTGCTCCAGGCCCACCCGGAGTACCTGCACGCCAGGATCGTGGAACGGCTCTGCGAGCCCGAACGACAGCTGATCTTCCGGGTCCCGTGGGTGGACGACCAGGGAACGGTGCAGGTCAACCGCGGCTTTCGGGTGGAGTTCAACAGCGCCCTCGGACCGTACAAGGGCGGGCTGCGGTTCCACCCCAGTGTCAACCTCGGCATCGTCAAGTTCCTGGGTTTCGAGCAGATCTTCAAGAACGCGCTGACCGGCATGGCGATCGGCGGCGGCAAGGGCGGTTCGGACTTCGATCCCAAGGGCCGCTCGGACGGCGAGGTGATGCGCTTCTGTCAGGCGTTCATGACGGAGCTGTACCGGCATCTGGGCGAGCACACGGATGTGCCCGCCGGGGACATCGGAGTCGGCGGCCGTGAGATCGGCTACCTCTTCGGCCAGTACAAGCGGATCACCAACCGCCATGAGTCCGGCGTTCTGACCGGCAAGCCGGTCGGCTGGGGCGGATCGCATGCCCGCACCGAGGCCACCGGCTACGGCGCGGTGTACTTCGCCCAGGAGATGCTCGCCACGCGCGGCCAGGACTTCGACGGACGGCGGGCCGTGGTCTCCGGATCGGGCAACGTGGCCATCTACGCCATCGAGAAGGTTCACGCCCTCGGCGGACGGGTGGTGGCCTGCTCCGACTCCTCCGGCTATCTGGTCGACGAGGACGGCATCGACCTGGAGCTGCTCAAGGAGATCAAGGAGGTGCGCCGTGAGCGGATCTCCGCTTACGCCGAGGTGAAGGCGACCGCCCGGTTCTCCGCCCGGGGGTCGGTGTTCGACGTGCCGTGCGAGGTCGCACTGCCGTGCGCGACCCAGAACGAACTGCACCAGCAGGACGCCACCGCGCTGGCCAAGAACGGTGTGCTGGCCGTGGCCGAGGGCGCGAACATGCCGTGCACGCCCGAGGCGGTCGAGATCTTCCGCGGCGCGCGGATTCTGTTCGGTCCGGGCAAGGCCGCCAACGCGGGCGGGGTGGCGACCTCCGCACTCGAGATGCAGCAGAACGCGTCCCGCGAGAGCTGGAGCTTCGAACGCACCGAGGACCAGCTCGCCACCATCATGCGGCAGGTGCATGCGCAGTGTCGCGCCACCGCGGAGACCTACGGCGGTGACGCCGACGACTACGTGCTCGGCGCCAACACCGCGGGCTTCCTCCGTGTCGCCGAGGCCATGACCGCCCAGGGGGTCGTCTGACTACTGCCGACATGACGAGGCGGGGGCCGCGTGACGTATCGGCCCCCGCCAGTCCATCGGCGCGCCGCGACGCTCCGGGATACCGCTACGAGGTCGACGGTCCGGTCCAGTCGGCGGCCACATGGCCGATGCGCACCCGCTGCGGGTGGTCGCCGACCGACACGGACGCGGTCTTCTCGCCCGTCGCGAAGTCGATCGCGGTGACCCGGTCGGCACCGCTCTCGGAGACGACGCACGAGGTGCCGTCGCCGCTCACCGTCGCCCAGTACGGCTTCGAGGTCGGCACCAGGGGGCCCTCCTGGAGCGATTCCCGGTTGACGACGGTCGCGTAGTCGTCCATCGTCCCGGCCACGCACAGCTTCTTGCCGTCGGGGCTCATCGACAGGCCGTGGTGGCGGGAGTCGTTGACCCAGGTGGTGCGGTCCTCGCTGGTCGCCGGGTTCTTCGGGAGGGTCTTCGCGCGGGTGATCTTGTCCTTGGCCACGTCGTACTCCAGGAACCCGTTGAAGAAGGAGACCTGGAAGTAGAGCTTGGACTCATCGGGGGTGAAGGCGACGGGCCGGACGGCGTCGGACAGGTCCTTGCGGCCGAAGGCGTCGAGCCGTTCGCGCATGTCGATGACCTTGACCTGCCGATATGTGTTCGTGTCGACCACGGTGATATGCCGGTCGCCCTTCGTCCAGTCCATCGACGGATCGTCCAGGTCGGTGTTGACCTCACCGATCGACATGTTCCAGAGATACTTGCCGCCGTCGGTGAAGACGTTCTCATGGGGCTTGTCACCGGCGGAGAACGAACCGAGCTGCTTCCCCGTCTCGATGTCGAGGACATGCACCGTGTTCGACGTCGAAGCCGACACCGCGACGCGTTTGCCGTCGGGGGACACGGCCATGTGGTCCGCGCGGAATCCCGACACGGGGAAGCGCCAGTTGACTTTGCCCGTCGTGACGTCGATCGAGACCACGTCGGCGAAGCTGGGCCGGGAGACGACGATGGCGGAGCCGTCCGGGGTCGAGTACATGTCGTCCACGAACTGGTCGTGGCCTTCTCCCGGCCCCAGCCGGATCCCCAGGAAGAAGGCGAGCTTGATGGGGTTGAGGTAGATCTCGGTGAGCCGCTGGTCCTTGTCCGGTATGACGTTGATCCGGCCGATCCTGGCCAAGTCGCCGGTGGACTTGATGACGTCGGCGGTGCCGTCCCAGTTGTTGCCCACGAACATCACTTCCCGCAGGCCGGCCGCCTTCGGCTGTGCGGAGGCGCTCACCGCCGTGGAACCGGTGACGGCCAGCGCCACGGCGGCGGCGAGGGAGAGAACCATTCGGGTGGAGCCACGGTGCTCGGGAGGCATGGTCACTCCATTGGAGGTGGGGGTCTGTCATCGTCGGGGCGCCACCTACTGGAAAGTAATGAAGGTGGATGCCTCTCACAAGAGCTCTGACGGCAAAAAATGACAGGCTCTCAACTTCATGGGAAAGACCGACCGGCAGTTGCAGGCCGACCGCGCCGTGCGGCCCGAACCGGTCGGTGAGCGTGGTCACCAGTACCTCGTGGTGCGGGTCGGCCAGCAGCGCGCGCAGGGCGGCGATGGAGTAGTGCACACCCGTGGCGTTCATCTGGCTGGTGCGCAGGGTCAGCTCCTCGACCCGGGTGAGCTCCTCCTCGGTGGCGCGCTGAATGCGCATCACCAGGCCGAGGGAGCACAGGAAGTCCTCGCTCGGCCCGGTGAGCTCCTCCTCGGCCGACTTCCGCTGGAATCCGGCTTGGTACATCTGCCGGCGGCGGCCCGCGTCCACGGTCACGGTGGGCGGGCTGAACTCCGGCCGGGCGGCGAGGCCGGACAGCTGCTCCGGGGTGTAAGCGCGGACCTCCGGCAGTGAACTGGACCTCAGCCCGCTCCGCCGGCTAGTCGTCGACGAAGGCGATCGTGACTGCCGGCGGTCGCGGGCGTGGCGGCGGGCGGCGTCGAGACAGGCCCGCAGGATGCCCACGCAGCCCCAGGCGACCGAGATCCGCCCGTACGCCAGCGCCGTCGTCACCAGCAGCATCAGCGGCTGTCCACCGCCGAGTACCGCGTCGGCGGGCAGCCGTACGTCGTCGAGGCGTACATCCGCGTGGCCCGCCGCCCGGCAGCCGGACGGCCGCGGCACCCGGCGTACGGTGACGCCCGGAGCCGAGACGGGGACCACCACGGCCGCCGCACCGGAGCCGTAGCGGCCGACGACGATCACATCGGCGTAGTGGGCGGCGGTGGTCCACACCTTCCGCCCGCGGACAATGACCGCGTCCCCGTCCGGTTCGGTGGTCGTGGTCATCGCCGGCAGATCGCTACCCGCCTCCGCCTCGCTGAACGCGACGGCGGCGAGCCGGCCACCGGCCGGCTTCGGCAGGTACATCGCGTGCTGCCGCGGGCCGCCCAGGCGCTCCATGGCCCACGCGGCCATGCCCTGCGACGTCATCACGCTCCGCAGGGAGCTGCACCGGCTGCCGACATACGCCGTGAACTCGCCGTTCGCCGCGCTGGTCGCGCCGAGTCCGCCGAGGTCCGCCGGCACCCCCGCGCACAGCAGGCCGCGGGCCGCCAGCGTCCGCAGCACCTCATCGGGGATCTCACCGGTCCGATCCCACTCCGCGGCCCGGTCGCCGACGAGGTCGTCGACGAGCTCGCGCGCACCGGCGAGCGGCTCAGGCATCGGCGGGCTGCCCGGCGTCGCGCAACCGCAGCACAAGGGCGGTCATGGCCCGCACGGTGCGGAAGTTGTCCCGCTTGAGGTCGTCCCCCAGGATCTGCACCGAGAACGCCTGCTCCAGGTGGACGACGAGTTCCATCGCGAACATCGACGACACCAGCCCGGAGGCGAACAGGTCCTGGTCGGCGGGGACCTCCGCGTTCACCCGCCCCGAGACGAACCCCGCGATCTCCTGCGCGATCCCCTCAGCGGTGATGGCCTGCTCCGCGCTCATGAAAGCACCCCTTCGTAGTCATAGAAACCGCGCCCCGCCTTGCGGCCCAGATCGCCGCGGCGCACCTTTTCCCGCAGCAGGTCACAGGGGGCGAAGGCGGTATTTCCAGTCCGCTCGGCAAGCAGCCGAAGAGCGTCCGCGAGATTGTCGAGCCCGATCAGATCGGCGGTGCGCAGCGGCCCGGACGGATGGCCGAGGCACCCCTGCATCAGCCGGTCCACGGACTCGACGCTCGCGGTGCCCTCGGCCACGATTCTCGCCGCCTCGTTGATCATGGGGTGCAGCAGCCTGCTGGTGACGAGCCCCGGCGCGTCGTGCACCACGACCGCCTTCTTCCTTAGGCGCCCGAGCAGGGAGAACACCGCGGCCACGGTGTCGTGTTGGTGATCAGCGTGGTCCCGGGGCGACCACGCCGGAGACCTCCGCCAGCATCCGCGCCTTGAGCGAGGAGTCCGCGGTGATCGCCTCGATCACCGCGGTGGCGTCCGTCGCGGCCTCGCCGGACAGCGTCGTCGTCAGCGTTCCGGTCGCCTGGGAGCCCGGGAAAGCGCCCATGAACCGCCCGTGCCGCAGCTGCTGGGCGATTTCCGCCTCAGCGGCGCGCAACACGTCGTCCGAGATGTCGACGAGGATGACGTCCACCCCACGGCCCAGTGCCAGTGCGGTGATGCTGCGCCCCATTACCCCGGCGCCGAAAACGGCGATCGTGTCCGAGCGCGGATTCGCCGTCACTCTGCCTCCGTGATTCGTCCCATTCGGTGTGCCATGACGCTAGTCGGCTGATCGAACACCCCGGAAGGCAACTGGTATCGATCAAGGGCATCGGCGCCAGGGATACCAGACCTGTCGAGCAAACCGCCCAGCATGCGCATACCAGGCCTCTCGGAGGTCACCTGGAAGGCTCCTCTAGGATCTTCGGCATGGCGAAGCGCGCGGTCCATCGGCGGGCCCGGAAGATATTGGGCGAGGAGCCCGTGGCCCTGGTCTGGTGCGAGATCCACAAGCCCATTCCCACGCCGCCCGAAGAGATACACCGCGCCGCGGGCAGGGGACGGCTGAAGCCGGGTCACCACTGGCTGCTGTACGTCGGTGCCGTGGTGTTCTTCTTCGTCGTCGTCCCGGTGATGCTGATCGACAAGCTGGGTACCGGCCGACGTGACCGGCCGAACGCCCGCCCCTCCGGCTCCGGCCGCGGCGGTGCCCGCGATCGCGGACAGGATCCGGCGAACCGCGTCTTCGACGGCGACTGGAACCTGACGGCGGGCCAGTTGCTGCTGCACTGGTACGGGCACTCACCCAACCCCAAACGCCTGGTCATGCTGGCCCGCGATCGCGTCTGTATCGCCACGTCCCCTCGCCGTCGGCTTTCGCCCACCAAGGCCGACGACTTCCGGATAGTCGCGGAGTTCCCCCTCGATCAGGCCCGCGTCGAAGGCGAGGCGGGCCAGCCGCGCGGATTCGCCACTTTCCGGCTCCGCTTTGCCGACAGCTCCTGGCTGGAAGTAGGACGGCTGGGCGAACCCGAGGACGCGGACCACTTCCTTCGCACCATCAACGGCTGATCAACCGTCGTGGCCGGCCCGGGCGGGCGGCCGGTGTCCTCGGGGTATCAGCCGCGAAGTACGGCAGCCGCATCCTTCCGCGGACGCGCTGCTTAAAGTTGACCCCATGGCCAGTCCTGATTCGCCCCTGTCCCGCGACGACCGGCGCACCGAGCTGCGGGAGTTTCTGCGTAGCCGCCGAGCCCGGGTCTCGCCGGCCGATGTCGGCATGCCCGACGGTGGCCGGCGGCGCACGCCGGGTCTGCGGCGCGAGGAGGTCGCGGTGCTGGCAGGCGTCGGAGTGTCCTGGTACACGTGGCTGGAGCAGGGGCGCGACATCAAGGTGTCCGGGCAGGTCCTCGACGCGATCGCCCGGGCGCTGCTGCTGGGCTCCGCCGAGCGTGCCCACCTGTACCGCCTGGCCGGACTCAATCCGCCGCAGGCCCCCTCCGCGCCCTCGGCGGCACCCTCGCCCGAGGTGCGGCGGTTGCTGGACGCCTGGTCACCGCGGCCCGGTTATGTTCGCGACCGCCACTGGAATTTCACCGCCGTCAACGACGCGGCACGCGTGGTGTTCGGCTACCGCGAAAGCGACCACAACTGCCTGGTCTCCTTCTTCACCAACGCCCGCTACCGGGTGCTGCACCGGAACTGGGCCGAGACCGCGACCGATGTGGCCGCTGCCTTCCGGGCCGACGCGGCGCGTTACCCGGACGATCCGGAGTTCGGCCGCATCGCCGCCGATCTGGCCGCGGTCAGCTCCGAGTTCGCCGAGCTGTGGGCGCGCCACGATGTGGCCGAGCACACCAGCGCGGTGAAGGCGGTCGATCACCCCGACGCCGGGACGATGATCTTCGATGCCACTTTGCTGCCGCTGCCCGAGCACCCCGGGCACCATCTGATCCTGCACAACCCACGTCCCGGCACCGACACCCAGCAGCGGCTGGAGACGCTGCTGCGGCAGCACAGCCTGGTGGTGCCACACCCAGGATGAGTGGGCACTGCCCGCGTCGCCGCCGTGCCCGCAGGATCGTGGGCATGAGCAACAGCAGCAGGCAGATGAAGGCAGTGACCATCCCCGAGTTCGGCGACGCCGAGGTGCTCCGCGTCGCCACCGTTCCCGTCCCCGAGCCCGGGCCCGGCCGGGTCGCCATCGATGTGGCGTACGCGGGCGCCAACTTCGCCGAGGTCCTCTACCGGCGCGGCGTGGTCGACGTGCCGCTTCCCTTCGTGCCCGGTATCGAGGTGTCGGGGCGGATCCGGGCCGTCGGCGAGGGCGTCGAGGAACTGACCGTCGGGCAGCCGGTGGCCGCGCTCTCGATCGTCGACAGCGGTGGTTACGCCGAGGTGGTGGTCACCTCGGCGGACCTGGTCGTGCCGCTGGACGGCCTCGGTATCGGGATGGACGTCGCCGCGGCGCTGCCGTCCAACAGCACTACCGCCTTCCTCGTACTCGACCGGGTGGCCCGGATCGAGCCCGGAGAACGCGTTCTGATCCATGCGGCGGCCGGCGGTGTGGGAAGCCAACTCGGCCAGGCCGCCCGCCTGCTGGGCGCGGGCCATGTGGTCGGCACCGTCGGCAGCGCGGCCAAGATCGAGACCGCCAGACGCTTCGGCTACCACGAGGTGATCACGCGGGACCGGATCGCCGAGGCCGGCGAGTTCGACGTCGTGGTCGACATGGTCGGCGGCCCGGCCCGCCGCGCAGGCCTGGACCGGCTGGCCCCGATGGGGCGACTGGTGGTGATGGGCAACGCCTCCGGCGCCGAGGACATCGGTATCCCGGCCAACGAACTGTGGTTCACCAACAGGACCGTCTCCGGCTTCAATCTGGCCGCCTTCTCCGCCGCCTTCCCCGAGGAGACACGCCGGGCGCTGCGCCGCGCGGTGGCGGCCGCGGCGACGGGAGATCTGCGGACGCGGGTCGAAACCCTGCCGCTGGAACAGGCCGCCGAGGCCCACCGCCGCATCGAATCGGGCACGACCACGGGCAAGCTGGTGCTGGAGGTCGCGGCGTTGTGACCCACGGCCGAGAATTGGCGGGTGTATCGCGCTCAGACGTCGGGACGCGGGTGTTCGACGGGAAGGCGGGCGGGCAGGCCGCGCAGCAGCGTGTCGAGGAAGAGGTCGAAGCGGGGCGGTGCGCCGTCCATGGAGACGCCCTGGTCGGCCCCGCCGAGCCACTGGACGACGCGCGGATGCGCGACGCGGGCGGTGTATCCGGGTACGGCCAGGAACTCGTCGTGCATGGCCCATGACAGGCGGGCCGGCCATGAGCGCCAGGTGTGCTCCGTGGGGTCGTCCGGCGGCAGGATGCGCTCGACCATGACCTCGCTGATCGGGTCGAAGAGCCCTTCGCGGTCGCGGACCCAGCGGTAGAGCGCGGAGTGCGAGGCACCGAGACGGGTGGCGAGTTCCCGCATGGTGAGCGTGGTGAGGTCGCACCGCGGGGCGGTGGAGACGATCAGTTCACGGCTCAGCCGTGCGGGGCGCCCCCGTGCGGGGTGCGCGGCGCTCTTCGTTCCGGATGCTTCGGACATCACCGGCAGCCTATGCGGTCGCCTGCCTTCGACGCCCGGTAGCCGTACCGCAAAGGTCGCGCAGCTAGCCATCGTGGCCTCGTACCGGCGCTCTTCGCGCCGGCCCCGGCACGTCGGCGCGAAACCAGCCTCCGGTCAGGATGCCGGTGAACGCGATACCGATGCACGCTCACGGGCCGTCCTCGATGAGGCGTCGCAGCGAGGGGAGCAAGGCATCGAGGTCCTGGCTGGTTCGGAACGCGACGAGGGTGGTGCCGTCATCGTCCCTTCCCCTCGGGGACTGAGGTGTCGGGAAGAGAGCGAGGACTTCGCGCATCGCCTCGTCGACCTCTGCGACGGGGTCGGCGGACTCGCCCCGGAGCCATCGGCGCAATACGTGGTTGTGAGCCGCTACCACTGCCGCCGCCATGAGCTCGGCCCGAAGCGAGGCCGCCTCGGTGGGGTCTCCCATCCACTCCGCGATGAACTCGCGGAACAGTCGCTGGTAGCGCGCCACGCTGGCGATCTCCCGATCCCGCAGCGCGGCGACCTTGCTGGTGAGCGCGTACCTGCGGCGCGCGAGGTCGCCCTCATCGATGTAGTGCAGCAGCACCAGGCGTACGGCGTCGGATACGGCGACCAGGGCGGTGCTGTCACTGGAGGTCGCCAGGCGGTCCCTGATCAGCTCCAGCAGCCGGTCATGGTCGGGGAAGATGACCGCCTCCTTGGACCGGTAGTGCCGGAAGAACGTCGTACGGCCCACTCCGGCCCGTTCGGCGATGTCATCGACGGTGGTCCGCTCGTATCCGCGTTCGTCGAAGAGAACGAACGCGGCGTCCGCGAGCCGGATCCGCGCGGCTGGCTTGCTCATGACCACTCATCCTTCCTTGTCTCACCCCTCGGAGACCACTTGCCCCACCGTGCGGTACTGAGTACCGTTCATAAGACATTGAGTACCACAGGAGGTTTCGGCGTGGATTCCGTTGCACAGACTGAGTCCGGCCTGCCGATCCGGCCGGTGTACGACGGCTGGGCGCTGACGGATTTCGACGCGGACGCCAAGCTGGGCGCGCCGGGCGCGTTCCCGTTCACCCGGGGCGTGTATCCGTCGATGTACACCGGGCGGCCGTGGACCATGCGGCAGTACGCCGGGTTCGGCACGGCGAAGGAGTCCAACGAGCGCTACCACGAGCTGGTCGGCGCCGGGACCGGTGGTCTGAGCGTGGCCTTCGACCTGCCGACGCAGATGGGCTATGACTCCGACGAGGCCGTCGCTCAGGGCGAGGTGGGCAAGGTCGGCGTGGCGATCGACTCGATCGAGGACATGCGCACGCTGTTCCAGGGCCTGCCGCTCGACAAGGTGTCGACTTCGATGACGATCAACGCGCCCGCATCGACCCTGCTCCTGCTGTACCAGCTGGTCGCGGCCGAACAGGGTGTCGCGGGCAACCAGCTGACCGGCACGATCCAGAACGATGTGCTCAAGGAGTACATCGCTCGCGGCACCTACATCTTCCCGCCGAAGCAGTCCCTGCGGTTGATCAGCGACATCTTCGCCTACTGCCACAAGGAGCTGCCGCGCTGGAACACCATCTCCGTCTCCGGATACCACATGGCCGAAGCCGGAGCGAGCCCCGCGCAGGAGATCGCCTTCACCCTGGCCAACGCCAAGGAGTACGTGCGTACGGCGATCGCCGCGGGCCTGGACGTCGACGACTTCGCGCCGCGGCTGTCCTTCTTCCTCGTCGCCCGGACGACACTCCTGGAAGAGATCGCGAAGTTCCGTGCGGCCCGTCGCATCTGGGCCCGGATCATGCGCGACGAGTTCGGCGCCAAGAACCCCAAGTCCCAGATGCTGCGCCTCCACACCCAGACCGCCGGTGTGCAGCTGACCGCACAGCAGCCCGAGGTCAACCTCGTCCGCGTCGCTCTGCAGGGCCTGGGCGCGGTGCTCGGCGGAACGCAGTCCCTGCACACCAACTCCTACGACGAAGCCATCGCCCTGCCGACCCGGAAGGCGGCGCGGCTCGCTCTGCGCACCCAGCAGGTCCTCGCCCATGAGACCGACGTGACCAGGACTGTGGACCCCTTCGCCGGGTCCTACGTCATGGAGTCGATGACCGACGACGTCGAAGCGGCGGCGCTGGAACTCATCCAGGCCGTCGAGGACCGAGGCGGCGCGGTGGCGGCGATTGAGCAGGGCTTCCAGAAGTCGGAGATCGAGAAGTCCGCGTACCGGATCACCTTGGAGATCGGCGACCAGGAACGGACCGTGGTCGGCGTCAACAAGTACGTCCTCGACGAGGAAGAACCTTACGAACCCCTGCGAGTGGATCCTCAGATCGAGATCGACCAGTGCGAGCACCTCGCGGCACTGCGCAGGGAACGCGACAACGGAGCCGTCGGCCACGCCCTCGATGCCCTGCGGTCCGCCGCGCAAGGCACGGACAACGTGCTGCCCCCGATGCGCGAGGCCCTGAGGCTACGCGCCACGGTCGGTGAGGTCTCCCACGCGCTGCGCGACGTCTGGGGCGCGCACGTCCCTCACGAGACCTTCTGACTACGCATGCCAAGTCGCCGACAGTATCAGCCAGAAGGGATCCATTCGGTGAGTGCCGAGCCCGAAGACGTGTCCGACATCGACATCCACACCACCGCCGGCAAGCTCGCGGATCTCCAGCGCCGTATCGAGGAGGCGACGCACGCCGGCTCGGCACGCGCCGTCGAAAAGCAGCACGCCAAGGGGAAGTTGACGGCGCGTGAGCGGATCGAGCTGCTGCTCGACGAGGGCTCCTTCGTGGAGCTCGACGAGTTCGCCCGGCACCGCTCCACCAACTTCGGCCTGGACGACAACCGCCCCTACGGCGATGGCGTCGTGACCGGTTACGGCACGGTCGACGGCCGCCCGGTGGCCGTGTTCTCCCAGGACTTCACGGTCTTCGGCGGCGCGCTGGGCGAGGTCTACGGCCAGAAGATCGTCAAGGTGATGGACTTCGCGCTGAAGACCGGCTGCCCGGTCATCGGCATCAACGACTCCGGCGGCGCCCGCATCCAGGAGGGCGTGGCCTCCCTCGGTGCCTACGGCGAGATCTTCCGCCGCAACACCCACGCGAGCGGTGTCATCCCGCAGATCAGCCTGGTCGTGGGCCCCTGTGCGGGGGGAGCCGTGTACTCCCCGGCGATCACCGACTTCACGGTGATGGCCGACCAGACCTCGCACATGTTCATCACCGGCCCGGACGTCATCAAGACCGTCACCGGTGAGGACGTCGGCTTCGAGGAGCTGGGCGGCGCCCGCACCCACAACTCCACCTCCGGCGTGGCCCATCACATGGCCGGCGACGAGAAGGACGCCATCGAGTACGTCAAGCAGCTGCTGTCGTACCTGCCGTCCAACAACCTCTCCGAGGCGCCGGCCCTCCCCGAGGAGGCGGACCTCGCCGTCACGGAGGAGGACCTCGAGCTGGACACCCTCGTGCCCGACAGCGCGAACCAGCCGTACGGCATGCACACGGTGATCGAGCGCATCCTCGACCACGCCGAGTTCTTGGAGACGCAGCCGCTGTTCGCGCCGAACATCGTCACCGGCTTCGGGCGGGTCGAGGGCCACCCGGTGGGCATCGTCGCCAACCAGCCGATGCGGTTCGCTGGCTGCCTGGACATCAAGGCGAGCGAGAAGGGCGCGCGCTTCGTACGCACCTGCGACGCCTTCAACATCCCGGTCATCACCTTCGTCGACGTCCCGGGCTTCCTGCCGGGCGTGGACCAGGAGCACGACGGCATCATCCGCCGCGGCGCCAAGCTGATCTACGCCTACGCGGAGGCGACGGTCCCGCTGATCACGGTGATCACCCGCAAGGCCTTCGGCGGCGCCTACGATGTCATGGGTTCCAAGCACCTGGGCGCCGACCTCAACCTGGCCTGGCCGACCGCCCAGATCGCCGTGATGGGCGCCCAGGGCGCGGTCAGCATCCTGCACCGCCGCACCCTCGCCGAGGCCGAGGCAGGCGGCGACGTGGAGGCGACCCGGGCGCGGCTCATCCAGGAGTACGAGGACGCCCTCCTCAACCCCTATGTCGCGGCCGAGCGCGGCTACGTCGACGCAGTGATCATGCCGTCCGAGACCCGTCGGCACGTCGTGCGCGGCCTGCGTCAGCTGAGCACCAAGCGCGAGTCGCTGCCGCCCAAGAAGCACGGCAACATCCCTCTCTAGTCCGGCCGGGAGCCGTCATGAACATCAAGGTCGTACGGGGCAACCCGACACCCGAGGAGCTGGCCGCCGCCCTGGCGGTGGTCAGGGCCCGCGCCGCGGCCCAGGCATCGGTGCCAACCGCGCCCGAGCAACTGGATGAGTGGGCGGCCAAGCGACGTAACGTTCCTCACCGCTCCTTCGCCCAACCAACGCCTACGACTTGGCGCAGTTCGTACTGGCCTCGCTGAACGAGCAGACCCCGACTCTTGGAGAAAGAGCATGAACGACCTGTGGGAACGAGCGGAGCAGGCCGGCGCCATTGCGGCACCGCACCCGCGCGTGGTGATCGCCGAACCCGGACTCGATGGCCACGACCGCGGCGCGACGGTCATCGCCGAGGACGCACCGCTCCTGGGGCTCTCCGTGCTTTCGGGCGCTCATCTGACGATCGTCGAGACCGCGCACCGGCTGACCACGGCTGGGAACGAGCTGGAGTCGGCATGCTGACGAAGGTGCTGATCGCCAACCGTGGTGAAATCGCTGTCCGCGTGGCCCGGGCCTGCCGGGATGCCGGGATCGTGAGTGTGGCCGTCTACGCGGACCCGGACCGCGACGCTCTGCACGTCCGCGCCGCGGACGAGGCGTTCGCCCTGGGCGGTGACACCCCGGCGACCAGCTACCTGGTGATCGACAAGATCCTGAACGCGGCACGCGAGTCCGGCGCGGACGCCATCCACCCCGGCTACGGCTTCCTGTCGGAGAACGCCGAGTTCGCTCAGGCGGTCCTGGACGCCGGTCTGATCTGGATCGGCCCGCCGCCGCAGGCCATCCGCGAGCTCGGTGACAAGGTCTCCGCCCGGCACATCGCCCAGCGCGCCGGTGCCCCGCTGGTGGCCGGCACCCCCGACCCGGTGGGCGGTGCCGAGGAGGTCGTGGCCTTCGCCGAGGAGCATGGCCTGCCCATCGCCATCAAGGCCGCCTTCGGCGGCGGCGGCCGCGGCCTGAAGGTCGCCCGCACCCTCGAAGAGGTCCCCGAGCTCTACGAGTCGGCGGTCCGCGAGGCGGTGGCCGCGTTCGGCCGCGGCGAGTGCTTCGTCGAGCGCTACCTCGACAAGCCCCGCCACGTGGAGACCCAGTGCCTGGCCGATACCCACGGCAACGTGGTCGTCGTCTCCACCCGTGACTGCTCGCTGCAGCGCCGCCACCAGAAGCTGGTCGAGGAGGCCCCGGCGCCGTTCCTGTCCGAGGAGCAGGTCGCGCAGCTGTACTCCGCATCCAAGGCCATCCTCAAGGAGGCCGGCTACGTCGGTGCCGGCACCGTGGAGTTCCTGGTCGGCCTCGACGGCACGATCTCCTTCCTGGAGGTCAACACCCGCCTGCAGGTGGAGCACCCGGTCACCGAGGAGGTCGCCGGCATCGACCTGGTGCGCGAGATGTTCCGCATCGCCGACGGCGAGGAGCTCGGCTACGGCGACCCCGAACCGCGCGGCCACTCCTTCGAGTTCCGCATCAACGGCGAGGACCCGGGCCGCAACTTCCTGCCCGCACCGGGCACGGTCACCACGTTCGCCCCGCCGTCCGGCCCGGGAGTGCGCCTGGATGCCGGTGTGGAGTCGGGCAGCGTGATCGGCCCGGCGTGGGACTCGCTGCTGGCCAAGCTGATCGTCACCGGCGCCACCCGCGCGCAGGCCCTGCGGCGCGCGGCCCGCGCCCTGGAGGAGTTCCAGGTCGAGGGCATGGCGACCGCCATCCCGTTCCATCGCGCGGTGGTCAGGGACCCGGCGTTCGCGCCGGAACTGACCGGCTCCACCGAGCCGTTCACGGCCCACACCCGCTGGATCGAGACCGAGTTCGTCAACGAGCTCAAGCCCTTCGCCGCCCCCTCGGACGCGGAGACGGAGGAGGAGCCGGGCCGCGAGACGGTGGTCGTCGAGGTCGGCGGCAAGCGCCTGGAGGTCTCCCTGCCGTCCTCGCTGGGCATGTCGCCGGCCCGCACGGGCCTCGCGGCCGGTGCCCGCCCCAAGCGGCGCGCGGCCAAGAAGTCCGGCCCGGTCGCCTCGGGTGACACCCTCGCGTCTCCGATGCAGGGCACGATCGTCAAGGTCGCCGTCGAGGAGGGCCAGGAGGTCAAGGAGGGAGACCTGGTCGTCGTCCTGGAGGCGATGAAGATGGAGCAGCCGCTGAACGCGCACAAGTCCGGCACCATCAAGGGCCTGTCCGCCGAGATCGGCGCCTCCCTCACCTCCGGCGCCGCGATCTGCGAGATCAAGGACTGACGCCGCATCAGCCCGCCCGTCCTGGGCCCAGCGCCAGGACGGAGACGGTCTCCCTGACGCCCAACCGATGACCTCGCCACGTACTCCACTGAATGCCCTGATCTGCCATATCCGTGACCAGGGCCGCCCTCGTTCCCTTCACAGAGCCGTTCCGCCGCGCCCGGCAGCGGCCAGGAGAATTCGCCATGTCCCATACAGTGATCGAAACCGCGGAGAACGGCCCCTTCGAAGGGGACAGCGTCTCGACTGCCGCACCGCGGATTGACGCGGACCATCGCGGCCCCATCCCAGCAGGGGGGATCTGGGGCGGGGTGCTCTACTTCCAGCGCTGCCGCTGGTGCCATACCTCGGTCTTCCGCCGCCTGCTGTGCCCTGCCTGCGGCTCCACCGACATGGCCGAGGAACGCAGTGACGGTATCGGCGTCATCCATCACGTCACCGTTGTCGGTCGCAGCGTGGGCAAGCCCCGCGCCATGGCCATCATCGACATGCACGAAGGGTTCCGTCTCCGTGCCAGGGTCAGCGCCGTGCCGCTGACCAGGGCGTGTGTCGGAGCCCAGGTACGGCTGGGGTTCGGGCCGCAGCCACAGGAGATCGCCTTTCAGCTCTGCGACTCATAGCGGGCCGGCAAGGAGCAGTGGGGCCACGACGCCGCCCACAGTCCGGCACCATCAAGGGCTTGTCCGCCGCGGTCGGCGCCTCCCTCACTGTCCTTCTTCGTGGCCGGGCGCGGGTAGAGCTCGTCCTTGGCCAGGACGTACAATCTTGATCATGCAGTCGTCCCGCTGAAGTCGTTCCGGACCCCACAGGGGTGAGTACGGATGACCGGTAGCCCGGGTGATGATCCAAACCCCATGACGCCGACCGATGCAGGCAACGGCCCCGCTGTCTCCCGCCGGGAGTTCGACGCGCTCTTCGAGGCGGTCCGTACGTGGGGCCGCTGGGATCCGGCCGACCGGGGCGCCTGGAACCGGGTGACCCCGGGCCATGTACAGCGGGCCACCGCCCGGGTGCGGTCCGGGACGGTCGTTCCGCTGGGCCTGCCCTGGAATACACGGCCCGCACCGGACAACCGCAGGCCCGCCCTGCACCACATGACGGACCTCGGCGATGTGGAGGCCCCGGAGCCCTCCGTCCACAAGGACTTCATCGCCGTCGACTACCACGGCAAGGGCGTCACCCACCTCGATGCCCTGTGCCACATCGCCTATCGGGGGCAGCTCTACGGCGGGTGGACGGCACGCGAGGCCATCGACGCATCGGGCGCCCGTCATGGCGCGGTCACCGCGCTCGGCCCCCTCGTCACTAAGGGTGTGCTGCTCGACTTCCCCGCCATCTGGGGATCCCCCTGGCTGGAACCGGGGCAGGCGGTCCACGCCGAGGACATCACCGCGGCCGAGGAGGCGCTGCGGGTGAGGATCGGCGACGGCGACGCGGTACTTCTGCGCTCCGGGCGCTTCCGCCGCCGTGCGGAACTCGGCGCCTGGGACGCCGACGCGGCGAGCGCGGGGTTGCATGTGGACGCCGTACCGCTGCTGGCCGAGCGCGGTGTCGCGCTGCTCGGCGGTGACGGCGACAGCGACGTACGTCCTTCGCCGGTCGAGGGGGTGCACTCTCCCGTCCATACGCTCGCTCTGGCCGCAATGGGGGTGCCGTTGCTGGACAACCTCGATCTCGAAGCGCTCTCCGTCGCCACCGCCGAGGCGGGCCGTTATGAGTTCCTCCTGGTCGTGGCGGCGCTGAACATTCCGGGTGGGACCGGCTCGCCGGTCAACCCGGTCGCGGTTCTGTGACCTGCCGCCTTCTTTGCTGCGCTATTGTCGAAAAGGGGATATTTTGGACTCATAGTCCGGGAGAGGCGTGATCCAGCGCGGCGCGGAACCGATTCTGGTAGGGCTCGCGAGAGGTGACATCGGGCCCGCATATCCGCGTGAGCGGTTCCTGGAGGGGGAAGCGGTCCAGGGAGGCGTGCGCAACCTCATCCTGAATTCATGGCAGCGCTGCCGGTCCCTGGGTCTGCCGCTGGGCGGAATGGAACTGCCCTACCAGGAGGACGTCGATCCGGAGAGCCGGCTGGTCCGGGCGGCCGGTCCGGTGCTCGACCGGCTGCGGGCCAGGTTCATGGGCAGCCAGATGAACATCTCGCTCGCCGACGGAAGTGGGATGGTGCTCCTGCGCCGCTTCGGCGATGAGTCGTGGGCCAGAACCCTCCCCGATATCCAGCGGGTACCTGGTTTCGTTTTCGCCGAGCGGTTCGCCGGTACCAACGGCATCGGCCTCGCGCTTGTGGAGAGGCAACTCATCCAGGTCTACGGCGCCGAGCACTTCGCCGAGCGCGGCCAGGCGAACGGCTGTCGCGCCATACCCGTTCACGACCCGATCAGCGGGCGCGTCGAAGGCATCCTGTGTCTCGGCTATCCGCGCAATGCCTCGCATCCCGCGCTGGACGAGGTGGTGCGCAAGGCGGCTCAGGCCATCGAATCGCGTCTGCTGGAGGAGAGTTCGGCGCGAGAGTGCGCCCTGTTGCGTGCGTACCTGGAGGCGAGCCGGGTGCGGACGGAGGAGCCGTCGGGAGGCGGGCAGGCCATCGGGGTGGACACGTTCATCGAGCGGCTGCACCACCATGACCGGACGGTGATCAAGGAGAAGGCCGCCGAACTGCTCTCCCACGCACAGCGGGCAGCCACCGTCGTGTCCCTGTCCGACGGACGGCGGGTCACCCTGATGAGCCGCCCGACGACGAGCGCGTCCGGGGTGGAGGGCATCGCCGTCGAGGCCGTCTTCCACGACCGCGCACCGCGACAGCCCCTCACCCTCCCGCGCCGTCCCGACACCCCTTACCACGCCGCGCCAGGCCCGGATGGTCCGGCCGCCGGGGCGGCGAGCGGCACGGTCGGTACCACGGACGGCCAGGCCAGAGGGCTGGTGCTGGTGGGCGAACCGGAGGTGGGGAAGTACGCCCTGGCCGCGCGACGCCGCATGGAGCTGCTGTCCGAGGCCAGCGCGCGCATCGGCACCACCTTGGATGTGCGCCGCACCGCCCAGGAACTCGCTGAGACGGCCGTCCCGCAGCTGGCGGACTTCGTCACGATCGACCTGTCCGACGCCGTACTGCGCGGCGAGGAACCCCTCGACCTCCGGAACGACCTGCGCCGTGCGGTGGTGCACGGCATCCATGACGACTGCCCCTTCTATCCGGTCGCCAAGCGGATCGACTTCCATCCGACCACCCCTCAGCTGCGGTGCGTGAACACTGGGATGGCGATTCTGGAACCGGACCTGGAGGCCGCGTCGGGCTGGCTCGCCCAGGACCCCGAGCACACCGAGCGGTTGCTGGCCCACGTCCGCTCCCTCATCGCCGTACCCCTGATCGCACGGGGTGTCGTCCTGGGCATCGCCAGCTTCTACCGCTCGCTCGACCCCGCGCCCTTCGGCGACGACGACCGTTCACTGGCCCAGGAACTGGCGACCCGCGCCGCCCTCTCCATGGACAACGCCCGGCGTTACACCCGCGAGCACAACATGGTTCTGGCCCTCCAGCGCAGTCTGCTTCCCCAGGGCGTGCCCGACCAGAACGCCGCCGAGGTGGCCCATCGCTATCTGCCCGCCGAGTCGCGGGTGGGCGGGGACTGGTACGACGTCATCGCCCTGCCCGGCACCCGCTTCGGCCTCGTCGTCGGCGATGTCGCCGGTCATGGCCTGCACTCCGCCGCCACCATGGGACGGCTGCGCACCGCCGCACGCAGCTTCGCCGAACTCGACTTCCCCCCGGACGAGGTCCTCACCCACCTGGACAACCTCGTAGTGCGCCTCGACCGGGAGGAGCACGGCGAGGGCGCGGCCGACGGATTCGGCATCATCGGCGCGACCTGTCTGTACGCCGTCTACGACCCGACCTCGCAGCGGTGCACCATGGCCCGCGCCGGCCACCCTCCACCGGCGCTGGTCAGCCCCGACGGCAGCGTGTCGTTTCCCGACCTGCCCGCCGGCCCCCCGCTCGGCCTGGGCGGACTTCCCTTCGAAACCGCCGAGATCGAGGCCCCCGAGAACAGTCAGCTGGTCCTCTACACCGACGGACTCATCGAGGACCGGCACCGCGACATCGACGTGGCCCTCGACCAGCTCCGCGATGCCCTGGCCCACCCGGGGCGTACTCCCGAGGACACCTGCCAGGCGGTCCTGGACGCCGTGGCCCCCGCCCATCCCGGCGACGACATCGCCTTGCTCGTCGCCCGCACCCATGCCCTCGCCCCCCACCAGATCGCCACCTGGGATCTGCCCGCCGACCCGGCCGTCGTCAGCGAGGTCCGTGCCGCCGCCGCCCGCCGGCTCACCGACTGGGGCCTGGAGGAGGTCTCGTTCGTGGTGGAGCTGGTGCTCAGTGAGCTGATCGCCAATGCCGTCCGCCATGGCACCGGGCCCCTGCGGGTGCGGCTGCTCCATGACCGCACCCTGATCTGCGAGGTCTCGGACACCAGCAGCACCGCGCCGCATCTGCGCCGGGCCGCCACCACCGACGAGGGCGGTCGTGGGCTGTTCCTCGTCGCGCAACTGGCCCAGGCATGGGGGACGCGCCACACCCCGGACGGCAAGGTCATCTGGGCCGAGTGCGCCCTCGGTCCGCCCTGAGCCGGCCGGCGCAGGGCCGGCGGCCGGACGCCGCGCAGACGAACGAATATCCCGCTGATCAACTGATCCGTTGGAGTAACAGAGCCCCGGAAGACCGCTGGATTCCGGAGATATGCCGGTCGGCCCCGCTACTGTCGTGGGTGAGTTCGCGACAGTTCGCCAGGCCGACCCGGAGATGTCCGTGCATGACGCCACATCGGTGAACGCATCCCCGGCCGCCCGACCGGACCCCCTCGTCCGCATCCGGGGTCTCAGCAAGCGGTTCGGCGGGACCCTCGCGCTGGACCGCGTCGACCTCGACCTCCACGGCGGCAGTGTCCTCGCCCTCCTCGGCCCCAACGGCGCCGGAAAGTCCACCCTCATCAAGGTGCTCGCGGGCGTTCATCCCGCCGACGGGGGAGAGGTGACGGTGGCCGGGCACCCACTGGGAACCGAGGCCGCCGCTTCGGGCATGTCCTTCACCCACCAGGACCTCGGCCTCGTGGAGTGGATGACGGTCGCCGAGAACATCGCCCTGGCCACCGGGTATCCACGCCGCGGCGGGCTGATCTCCTGGCGGCGGACCATGGAGCGCGGCACGGAGGTCCTGCGGACCGTCGCCGGGCAGCTTCCGGCCGACGCCAGGATCGCCGACCTCGCCCCCGCCGAGCGTTCCCTGGTCGCCGTCGCCCGTGCCCTCGCCACGAACGCACGGCTCATCGTGCTCGACGAGCCGACCGCCAGCCTCCCCGCCGCGGACTGCGCCCGGCTCTTCGACGTCCTGCACACCCTGCGCGACCGGGGGCACGGCATTCTCTACGTCACCCATCGCCTGGACGAGGTGTACGAGGTCGCCGACGCCTTCGCGGTGCTGCGCGACGGCCGCCTGGTCAGCCGGGGCCCGCTGGCGGACCACAGCCCCACCCGGCTGGTGCGGGACATCGTGGGCGATCAGCCGACCGGCTACCGGCCCGGCACCGCCTCCGCCGGCACCGCCTCCGCCGGCGGCCCGGCCGTGCTGACCCTCGACGGCGTTCGGACGGCACACGCCGGACCCGTCGACCTCGAACTGCGCGCCGGGGAGATCCTCGGTCTGGTGGGCCTCACCGGCGCTGGGCACATGGAGCTCGGCCGCGCCCTCGCCGGCGCCCAGTCGATCCTCGACGGGCGGGCCCTGCTCGACGGCCGGCCGTACCACCCCCGTACGGTCGCCGCCGCCGTCGGCTCCGGCGTCGGCCTGGTGACCGGCAACCGAGTGGAGGAGGGCTGTGCCGCCGAACTGACCGTACGGGAGAATCTCCTGGCCAACCCCCGGGCGGGCGGTCTGCCGGCGCTGCGCCGGCTCAGCCCCCGCCGCGAGCGCGCCGAGGCCACCGCCTTGATCGAACGGTTCGCGGTGCGCCCCCGGGACACCGAGGCTCCGATCGCCACCCTGTCCGGAGGCAACCAGCAGAAGGTGATGCTCGGCCGGTGGCTCCGGGTGGGCCTGCGGCTGCTGATTCTCGAGGAGCCGACCGCGAGCGTGGACATCGGGGCCAAGGCCGCGATCTACCGCCTCCTCGACGAGGCGCTGGCCGCCGGCCTCGCGGCACTGCTCATCTCCACCGACTCCGAGGAGGTCGCGGGCGTGTGCCGACGCGCCCTGGTGTTCGTCCGGGGCACCGTGACGGCCGAGCTGAGCGGCTCGTCGCTCACCGCCGCGGGACTCACCCGGGCCGTCTCGGCGATGCCGGCCCCCCGGACATGAGGGACCGATGACGAGCCCTCCTCCGCCACGGTCCCGGACGGGCCCACTCGGCAGACCGCTCCGGGGGCGCGGCCGGGGCCGAGCGGGCGGGCATCTGATCGGCACCTACGGCCTGCTCGCCCTCACCGCCCTGCTGTTCCTGATCTTCTCCGTGACCCTGCCGCGCACCTTTCCCACCCTGGACACCATCTCCTCGATCCTGACCACCCAGTCGATCCCGGCCATCCTCGCGCTCGGTGTGACGGTCCCCATCGCGACCGGCAATTTCGACCTCTCCATCGGCTACGGGCTCGGCCTGGCGCATGTCCTGGTGATGCGGCTCATCGTCAACGAGGGGTGGCCCTGGCCGTTCGCCTGCCTCGCGGTGATCGTCGGAGGCACCGTCGTCGGCGTACTCAACGGTGTCATCGCCGAGTTCGGCCGGATCGACTCCTTCATCGCCACCCTCGGCACCGGCAGCATGCTGTACGCCTGCACCGGATGGATCACCGGCGGCGGCAGGATCGTCCCCGGCCCGCGGGGGCTGCCGGCCGCCTTCACCGACCTCTACGACTCCACCTTCCTCGGACTTCCGGTGCCCGCCTTCTATGTGCTCGCCCTCGCGGTCGCCCTCTGGCTCCTGCTGGAGCGGCTGCCACTCGGCCGGTACCTGTATGTCATCGGCTCCAACCCTCGCGCCGCCGACCTCGTCGGCATCCCCACCCGTACGTACACCGTCTGCGCCTTCGCGGTATCGGGGCTGGTCGTCGGCTGCGCCGGGGTGCTGCTCGCGGCCCAGCAGCAGATCGGCAACCCGAGCGTCGGCATCGACTACCTGCTCCCCGCCTTCGCCGGGGCGCTGCTCGGCTCCACCGCGATCAAACCGGGCCGCCCGAACGCCCTGGGCACCCTCGTCGCCGTGGCGGTCCTCGCCATCGGGCTCGCCGGTATCGGCCAGCTCGGTGCCCAGTTCTGGGCCACCCCGCTGTTCAACGGCGGCACGCTGCTCATCGTCGTCGGCCTGGCCGGCTACTCCGCCCGTCGCCGGCTGCGCACCGGAGTCGGAGAAGCCTGACGTGCACCGCGACCGCGCCATCCCGCTCACGGCCGTCGTGCTGCTGGCGGCGACCGCCCTCGCCGGCTGCGAACGCGGCTCGTCGGCCGGTCCCGGAGAATCCACCGCGGGCCCGAGCGGTTGCCCCGCGACCCTCACCAGGGCCAAGGCCGCCGTCAAGCGGGCCGAGCGGACCGATGCCCCCTGGAACGGCCCGACCAGCGGCCCCACGGCGGCGCGCGGCAAGACCATCGCCTATGTGGCGCAGACCATGACCAACCCGGGAGTCGCGGGCGTGGCGATGGGCGTGCGGGAGGCGGCGAAGGTCATGGGCTGGAAGGTCCGGGTGATCGACGGAGGGGGCACCCCCGTGGGCATCCAGGCGGCACTGAGCGAGGCGATCGCCCTCGAGCCCTCGGGCATCGTCATCGGCGGCTTCGACCCCAGAGCGACCTCGCGGCAGGTCGCCCAGGCCAACGCCGCGGACATTCCGCTCGTCGGCTGGCACGCGGTTGCTTCCCCTGGCCCCAGCAAGCGCCCCGAGCTCTTCACCAACGTCACCACCGAGGTCGAGGAGGTGGCCGGGGCCAGCGCGGACTGGGTGATCGCACGGTCCGACGGCCACGCCCGGGTCGTCGTGTTCACCGACGACTCGATCCCCTTCGCCAGGAACAAGGCCGGGCTGATCAGAAAGGGACTCGCCAGGTGCCCGGGCGTGCGGCTGCTGGCCTACGCGAACATTCCGATCCCGGACGCCGGCAGCCGCACCCCTCAGGAGGTCTCCTCCCTCCTCTCGCGCTTCCCGGACACATGGGACTACTCCATCGCCATCAACGACCTGTACTTCGCGGACGCCGCCCCCGCCCTCCGGGCGGCCGGCAAGCGAGGCACCGGCCCGCCCTTCAACATCGGCGCGGGCGACGGCGACCCCTCCGCCTTCCAGCGCGTCAACAGCGGGCAGTACCAGGCGGCCACCGTTCCCGAACCGCTGTCCCAACAGGGCTGGCAGGTGATCGACGAGTTCAACCGGGCCTTCTCCGGCCGGGCCCCCAGCGGGTACGTCGCCCCCGTCCACATCGTCACGGCCGCCAACAGCGGAGGAGCCACGAACTGGAATCCGCCCGGCTATCGACGGGCGTACCGCAAGATCTGGGGCGAGTGATACGAGCGGTCCCGCTTCCGCCGGCCGGCGGAAGCGGGGACCACGGGTGCGGGCCGATCAGAGGGCTTCCGCGGCGCTGCGGAGGTTCTTGGCGGCCAGGGCCAGACCCTCGGTCTGGGAGTAGGCGGCGTCCTCGTGTTCGATGTTGACGGCCATGTCGGGGTTCACCTCGGCGAGGGCGCGCAGGAACTCCGTCCAGAAGGGGACGTCGTTGCCGAGGCCGACGGCGACGAACTTCCACGCCGGGTTCTCGGGCCAGGCGTTGCACCAGAAGCCGTAGCCGGTGGGGACCTTGCCGGGGGCGTCGGCGGGGACACGGGTGAAGGATGTGTCCAGGACACCGCGGATGTCGGCGCCGGGGCAGAGCGTGGCGTCCTTCGCGGCGGCGTGGAAGACCAGCGGGCCGAGCCACTTGATGGAGGCGACGATGTCCATGCCCTGCCACATCAGATGGGAGGGGTCCATCTCGGCGCCGACGTTGGTCGCGCCGGTCTCGTCGACGAGCCGCTTCAGGGTGACCGGGGAGAAGACGACGTTGTGCGGGTGCATCTCGATGGCGACCCGGACGTCGTTCTCCCGGGCGAGCGCGTCGATCTCCTTCCAGAACTCGACGGCCACGTCCCACTGGTAGTCCAGGACGTCCATGTAGACGCCGTCCCAGGGGTTGACGACCCAGGAGGGGTACTTGGCATCGGGGTCGGAGCCCGGGGTGCCGGACATGGTGACCACGTGCTTGACGCCGAGCAGGCCCGCGAGGCGGATGGTGCGGCGCAGGTCGTCGGCGTGTTTCGGACCGACACCGGGGAGGGGGTTGAGCGGATTGCCATTGCAGTTGAGGCCGGTCAGTTCCATCCCCCGGTCCGCGAAGGCCGCCAGGTACTCCTCGCGTGCGGTGGCCGAGGACAGCAGCAGGTCGACCGGGCAGTGCGGGGAGGGGATGAAACCGCCGGTGTTGACCTCGACCGAGGTCAGACCGTTCTCCTTCAGGATGTCCAGGGCCTCGGAGAGGGTGCGGTCGTGCAGGCAGGCGGTGTAGGCGCCGAGCTTGAGGGTCATGGGTACAACTCCTTACGGGCGTTTCAGACGGCGGGCGGAACGTCGACGGCGGTGCCGCCCTGACGCGAGGACTCGACGACGGCATGGATGATCTCCATCGTCCGCAGGGCGTCGGCGAACGTGGCGCAGGACGGCAGGGGTTCGGCGACGCCCGCGACCTGGTCGAGGAAGGCCCGGGCCTGGTAGGTGAACATCTCGGCGTTGCCGCCTCCCACGCCCGGCGCCTCCATCGGGTAACCACCCTTGAAGTAGGGCAGGTTCGGGCCGGCGATGATCTGGCGGGCGCCGCTCGGGCGGGCGTCGGGCTGTGCGCCGTCGAAGAGGTACTCGGCCGGGCGGTGCTGGTCGAACGCGGCCCGGCCGCCCACGCCCAGGACGTCGAAGGAGAGCCCGTTGGGCAGGCCGAAGGCGGTGCGCGAGACCGAGAAGGTGCCGACCAGACCGGACTCGAAGCGGGCGGTGAAGGACGCGGTGTCCTCGTTCTCGACCGCGCCGAGCTCGTCCGAGACGGGCGCGGCGTTGTGGCCGACGACCGCGCCCAGCGGCAGGGGCCGCTCGGGGATCTGCGTCGACAGCGAGGCACCGGAGACCGCGGTGATGGGGCCCGCGATGTACTCGGCGGTGTCGATCACATGCGCTCCGACGTCCCCGAGCGCGCCGGAGCCGGGCCCGCCCTTGAACCGCCAGCTCAGCGGCCCCTTCGGGTCGGTCGCGTAGTCGCACCAGTACCGGCCGCTGAACAGCGTCAGATCGCCCAGTTCATCGCGCAGGACATGATCGCGGATCGCGGCGATGGCGGGAGAGCGGCGGAAGGTGTACCCGACGGCGGTCACCACATCGGCGCCGCGCTCCAACTCGGCCATCGCACGGGCGTCCTCGCCCGTTCCCGCCAGCGGCTTCTCGCACAGCACATGCTTGCCCGACGCGACCAGCGCCTCGGCGATCGGGCGGTGCAGATCGTTTCCCACGACGATGCTGACGGCGTCGATCGTCGGGTCCTCGGCAACGGCCTCCCAGCTCGGCAGCGCCTTCTCATAGCCGTAGCGGCGGGCGGCGTCCTCGCCGAGCGCGACATTGGCGTCGGCTATCGCGGCCAGCCGGACCGGCGGCAGACCGGCGTCGAAGACGGTGTTGACGTTGCGATAGCCGGCGGCATGGGCTCGGCCGGCCATCCCGGCTCCGATCACCGCGACGGAGAGGGGTTGGGCGGACGTGGTCATGGCGGATGCCTTTCGAACCGGGGAAAGAGAGAGGGAACGGGACGGGAGCGGGTGATCAGGCGGCGTACTGCCGGCGGAAGCGGGCCTCGATGGACACGCGATCTGGGGGTGCGGCCGGTCAGGAATGGGCGGCCAGATATTCGTCGATCCTCTTCCGCATGAAGGCGGAGGACTCCCTGGCCCGTTCCTCCCAGGCGAAGACGCAGGCGGTCAGGACGCCGTCGAAGCCGTGTGCGCGCAGTTCGCGGAAGAGCTCGTCGAAGTCCACCTCGCCCTGGCCGATGTCGAGGTGCTGATGGATCCGGGCCGGGGTGCCGGGCGGGTTGAGGATGTAGCGGTTGCCTGAGGACGCGGTGTGGTCGAAGGCGTCCGCGAGGTGGACATGGGTGAGGAGGTCGCCCGCGTACTCGATGATGCCGGGCGCGTCGTCGCCGATGTGGAAGGTGTGCGGGGCGCAGTAGAGGAAGCCGACGTGGGAGTGGTTGATGCCCCGGATCAGGTTGATCGCGTCGTAGCCGTTCTCGATGAAGTCGTCCGGGTGGGGTTCCAGCGCGAGCTTGATGCCCTCGCGCTCGAACACCGGGAGCAGTTCCTCCATCGAGCGCCAGAACTGCGCCTCGCTGCGGTCCGGGTCCTCGGGGCGGCCGTTGAACTCCGAGATCATGCTGTCCACTCCGAGGTCCGCACAGATCTGGATCGAGCGCTTCCAGTACCGGACCGCGGCCTGCCGTGCGTCCTCGTCCGGGCCGGACCAGCGGAACAGGGGCAGCAGGGAGGAGACGCCCACTCCGGCCGTGTCCAGCGCCTTGCGGAACTTCCTTACGGTGGCGTCGTCGACACGGGGGTGGCGGAAGAAGGGGATGAAGTCCTCCCGGGGCGAGAGTTCGATCCACTCGTAGCCCAACTCGGCCACCACCGAAGGCAGTTCGAGGAGCGGAACGTCGCGGATCATAAACGGGTCGAGGGCGATCTTCATGAGGAATCCCTTCGGGTCGGGGGAACATGGGGGGAGTGGGTGATGCGCATCACCGGGTGCCCTTCGCGGCGAATCGGCGCAGCCTTTGTTGGAACGACAGGACAATTTAAAGCGCTTTAAGTTCTGGTACTATCGGCCGTGTTGCGCGAGGGTGTCAAGGGTGTTGCGCAAGGAGATTCGCGCCGGGGAGGCACAGGTGGAGGACGGTGGTTCCGGGCGTCACCAGAACGGCACGCCCAAGCGCCCCAGGCTGGAGGACGTGGCCGCGCGGGTGGGCCTGTCCACGGCATCGGTCTCCCTGGTGCTGCGGGGTGTGCCCGGCCCGAGCGAACGAACCCGGCAACGCGTCCTGAAGGCGGCCGCCGACCTCGGCTATCAGGTGGACCGCACCGCCAGCACACTGGCCAGCAGACGCAGCCGCCTGCTCGGCGTCATGGTCGACATCCACAGCCCCTTCCACGCCGAACTGGTCGAGCACCTGCACACCGCGGCCGAGGAGGTCGGCTACGACCTGGTCCTGAGCACCCTCACCCGCACCCGCGACGAACGGACCGCGGTGGACACCCTGCTGGCCTTCCGCAGCGAGGCGCTGATCCTGCTCGGCCCCACCGCACCCGGGGACGCGCTCGCCGTGCTCGACAACAAGGCCCCCGTGATCACCGTCGGCCGCCGGATCGCGGACACCGCCCTGGACGTCGTACGCACCGCTGACGACGACGGCGTGAGTCAGACCGTCGATCACCTGGTCGGACTCGGTCATCGCGAGATCGTCTACGTGGACGGCGGGAAGAGCGTCATCGCCACCGACCGGCGCCGTGGTTACCGCACCGCCATGCGCCGCCACGGCCTTGGCGACCACATCCGTGTGCTCGCCGGAGACAACACCGAAGCGGCCGGCGAACGCGCCGCCCGCCACCTCCTCGACGGCGGCCGACTGCCCACCGCGGTGGTCGCGTACAACGACCAGTGCGCCATCGGCGTCCTGGCCGCCCTCGCGCGCGCCGGAGTCGCCGTCCCGGGCGAGGTGTCCGTGGCCGGCTACGACGACGACACGCTCTCCCGGCTGAGCTGCTTCGACCTGACCACCGTCAGCCAGAGCGCCCGGGAACAGGCCCAACACGCGGTGACCGCCGCCGTGGAACGCCTCGACCAGGACCGCACAGAGCCCCGCGAGGTCGTCCTCACCCCGCGCCTCGTCGTGCGCGGCACCACGGCCGGGCGCGGATAGGGGAACGCGGCGCTCGACGCGGTCGTCTGCCGCGCCCGCGCGCCGCTCACCTCTCGATCCGCTCGGCGATCTCCTCGTCGATGCAGTCGGCGAGCCGTCTCGACCACGGCACGACCGTACGACGCGGCCAGGGCTACCGGGGAAGCGGACACCAGGCGGCCGGCATCCGACTCGATCGCCATCGAGGCTGTGCGCTGTCCGGCGAACCCGGCGGGACAGCGCACAGGCGTGACCTGGGCCCCGACTAGCCTCGTGCCACCGCGATCGAGCCCTGGAGCCGTTCCCCCGCCTCGAAGACCATGTACGGCACTCCGCCCTCGGTGCCGAACGACGGCGCCGCCGACCTGCCGTTCTCCGGTGGCCCGGAGCGGGAGTTGTAGAAGACGCCCAGATGGCGACGGAGCGAGAAGTCCGCGCCCACCTCGGTGATCATGAGGTCGCCGCCGCTCTCCTTGTCCTTGTTGTAGACCACGTACGCGGAACCGTTGCGCGTGAGCAGGTGGGGACCGCCGACGTTCACCGCCCCGACGTCCGAGTGGCGCACCAGCGGGGTCTGGTCGAAGGTCCAGTTCCGGCCGTCGGCGGACCAGCCCCAGCAGATGTCACGGTGGTTGGTGGTGTTGTTGAGCATGAACAGCATTACGTATTGGGCTCCGCGCGACGGCAGGTCGTGCCGGAAGACTCTGGCGTACGACGTCTCGGTGGTGCCCGACGGCATCATCGAGGTGGACAGGACGACCTTGTCGTACGTGAAGTGGACGCCGTCCCGGGAGCGGGCGAGCCGTGTCGTGGTGTTCTCGCCGTGGAAGTACAGCCAGAACTCCTTGACGTCCTCCTTCCACAGCACATGCGGTGAGGAGACATGACTGACCGAGTAGTGCGGGGCCCACTTGTTGGACACGATCGGGTTCGCCGGGTACTCCGTGAACGGGCCCTCCAGCGAGTTCCCGTAGGCGAGGCAGATGCCGCCGGGCGCGTCGTGCGGCGCGTAGTAGAGGTAGTAACGGCCGAGCGGTGACGCCAACTTGTCGTAGACGCCGCGCACGGTCGGGAAGATGATCTCGCCCGTCGGGTTGTACTTCAGCTGTGACGGCGTCAGCAGCGTCCGTACGTACGTGTAGTCGGGGAAACCTCCGGGCGCGGCCGACGCGGTCTGCGTCGACAGGCCGCCGAGGGTGAGCGCGGCGCCGGTGACGGCGGTCGCGCGCAGGAACATACGACGATCCGGGCCGGACTGCGGCTCTTGCATGATCGGCTCCTGAGGTCGGTTGCTGTTGAGAAGGGTTGGAAGGACGTCACAGTTGGGTCGCGGCGGTGACGCACAGTCCCCCGAGCGCCACGGCCCACACATACGGCAGCGTCCGCACCATCACCTGTTGCGGTGACACGCCCGCGTACTGGGCGGCCCACACGGTCTGGGTGCTGGTCGGATCGGCGACGCCGAAGACCTGGTTGTACGAGGTGGCCATGCCGAGGACGGCGGCGGCCGGATAGATGCCGGTGGCGATGAGGACGCCCGCGATGCCGGCGCCGAGGCCAAAGACATTGAGCGGGCCGCGGTACAGGCACAGCGGCACCAGGAGCGTGAAGACCAGCACGAACAGCACCGCGTTCTGCGGGCTGACCGCCTTGACCAGCGGCTCCAGCGCGTCGACGGCGCCGGGCAGTTTCACCGCGGCGAGCAGGATGCCGATCGCCACGAACAGCGTGATCGGGGGCGCCGCCACCTCGAAACCGCCGTACAGGGTGCGCAGCAGCCGTCGGTTCATCTCGCGTGGACGTGTCGTCGTCACCAGCGCGTACAGCACTCCCGCCAGCAGCGAGGGAATGATGGCCAGTTCGAAGCCGAGGGCCAGGACCAGCGGTACCACCGGCGTCAGCAGCGCGTACCACGGGGCGTCGCCGAGCAGCTGCCGTCGGCCGCGTGACGTCGGCCTGCCCTCGAGCGACTTGAGCGACCAGGTGTGCTCCACGCCGCGCCGCCGCGACTCCACCAGGACGTACGCGACCGCCGCCACCAGCGCGAACGGGAACAGCTTCACCATGAAACCGCGCACGGTGTCCACGGGCAGTTCCAGCGCCGTGGAGAAGAACTGCCACACCGGCAGCTCGAACGGGACCCCCACCGCGATGCCCATGAGGATCGTGCCGGCGGCCGTCACCTTAGGGATGCCCACCGCGATCATGGCCGGGATCCCGATGAGCCCGGCGAGCATCGCCGCGGGCGCGGACCCCGTCACCGTGCCCACGAGGGCCGACACCGCGAGGACGCCGAGCGCCACGAACACCGGCCGGTCGCCGCCGAATTCCACGATCTTGCGGACCAGGGTGGCCGCGATACCGGTCTCCTCCAGGAGCTTGCCGAGCCACGAACCGAGCAGGATCGCGATCATTGTGGCCGCCAGCGCGGGCGCGCCCTCCTGGAGCACCGTGTCGAGCACGCTGTTCTTTCCGGTCAGCGGCGCGCCCGCGGCGAACGCGATCGCCACGGCGAGCAGCACCAGCGCGAACGCGGTGGGCAGCCTGCGGGTGAGCATGGCGGCGACGCCCGCCGCCATGAGGAGCAGAATCACGACACCCATCGATCCGTCTCGCTTTCGGAACACGCGGCGGCCAGCGCCTCGGTGAGCAGCAGGGGGCTGCGGCCGAGGCCGCAGGCAGCGCGGGCGTAGGCGTGCGCGGCGAGTTCGTCGGCGCCCGCGACATGCGCGTACAGACGACGCGGCCCGAGCCGCAGCGCGGTGTGGCCGAGCGCCCGCTTGAACTCGGCCCGGACATGCGGGTGATGGAGCCAGGCATGCGCCCGCTCGTGGGCGAGAGCCGCGGCCAGCACCGACCCGGCGGGAAACCAGTTCCGCCAGCCGAGCTCGGCGACGAGCCGTTCGGCGCGGTCGACCGTGTCGACGTACACCTCGACCACCGGCGGCCGCGACCGGTACCGGGCCAACAGCCCGGCGGCGAGCCCGCCGTCCCGCTCGACCACCCGGACCGGCACCGGATCGGGACTCATACGGCGTCCGAACTCCTCGGCCGCCTCGGCCCATCGGCGCAGGACCAGCGGATCGCGACCCTCGTGGGTGGGCGTCCCCGCGAGCAGCCGCACGGCGAGGTCCAGGTCGTGGTCGAGACCGTGGTCGTGGTCGTGGCCGAGGCCGAGGCTGTGGTCGCCACTCATGCGCGGGACTCCACGACCGCGACCACCGGCTCGTCGGCGGCGCGCGTACGCAACTCGCTGCGGGCCAGCGCGAGCAGCGCTTCGGGTTCGAGCACCCCGGACAGATCCGCGATCCGGCCGCCCACCAGCAGGCGCACCGCGGGCGCCCGCACTCCGCCGTCGCCGTACGAGGTGGCCTCCCGCACCAGCGAGGCGAGCGTCTCGCCGGCCGCGCCCACGGTCGTCGTGCGCACCCGCGCGTCGGACACCCCCAGCCGCACCACCCCGTCCGCGTCCACGACCCGCACCGGCTGCCGCCCCGCCCGCAGCCGGCGCCGCACCTCCGTGCCGTACACCGTGTACGCGTCCGTGCCGGCCAGGATCCGCACCCGCGTCTCCTGCGCCTTGAGGCTGGCGGCGGCCGCGCGCAGCCGCTCGGCGTCATCGGCGCGGTGCGCCCGGTCCCGCGTGCGCAGTTCGGTCGCGCCGGTGGCGACGGCCCGTACGGTGCTGGTCTGCGGGTCGACCGTCACCTCGACCTCCACACCGTCGGCCGCGGCGCCCTGCGCGACGACCGCCCGCTCGGCCTCGGCGCGCACGGCGAGGATGTGCTCCTGGGTGGCGCCGGGGATGATCCGCTCGACCTGCTCGCGGACCAGCGCGAGCGCCACCCCGATCGGGCTGATGACCTCATGGTGACGGGCGACGCGCCCTTCCAGACCGGTGGTCCGGGCCAGGTGCGGGGTCACGGCCGCCGCTCCGCCGCCCCCGCCCACCAGGACGGCGGTCTCCCGGCCGAGCCGGTAGTCGCGGATCATCGTGTCCACGACCGCCCGCACCGACGCGGTCCCCGCGTCCAGCACGGCCCGCGCCGCGCCCGCCACATCCAGGCCGAGGAGGGCGGCGAGCGGGGCGAGCGCCGCCCGCGCCACCTCCGGGTCACAGCGCGCGAAGTCGCCCTCGGGGACCCGGCCGAGCGCGTTCGCCGCACACGTCATCGTCACGGCGAACCGGCCGCCCGCCGCATCCAGGACCATGTAGTCGTCGGGGTCGCCGTCCATCGGCCGCACCGTGGAGACCTTCGCGTCCCGCAGCTCGTCGAGCGAGGCGAAACAGGCGTAGGGAAGCCCCGCGATATGCGCGCTGCGCGGACCGACACCTGTGACCTTCCCTCCGGACACCCGCACCATGGACCCGCCACCGACACCGACGGTGCGCACATCCAGGGCGTTGAGGTACGACGCCCTGCCGAGGATCGTCGCGTGCCGCACCGCCACCTTGCCGCGTCGCACCACGCTGATGTCCGTCGACGTGCCACCCGTCTCCAGGAACACCCCCTCGCTGATCCGCTCCCGCATCAGCGCCCCCGCCACACCCGCCGCCGGCCCCGACAGGACCGTCAGCAGCGGACGGCGCCGCATCTCGTCCAGCGACATGACACCGCCGTCGCACCGCATCACCATCAGCGGCGCGGTGACCCCGGCCTTGGCGATGGAGGAGTCGACGAGCTCGGCGGTGGCCAGCATGCGCGGCAGGATCGCCGCGTTCACCACGGCGGTACGGGTCCGCTTGTGCAGCCCGTACAGCGACGTGATCTCGTGTGCCGCAGCGACCGGCAGCCCCGTGGACCGCGCCACGTCGAGCACGGCCTGCTCGCCTTCGGGCCGGTCCACCCCGAACGGTTCGGTGGCGACGATTACTTGGGCGCCCTCCTCCTGTACGAGGGTCACGGCCGCCCGCACCGCATCGCTGTCGAACGGGTCCGCCACATGGGCGTACACCAGCGGAAGCCGCTTGCCCGGGGCGACTTCCAGCTTCCCGAACGCGGCGAGGCGCCGGGTGAACACGGCACCCGCCCCCGTGCCGATCCCGATGAGCCCGACCTTCGCCACATCGCCTTCCAGGAGCGCGTTCGTGGCCTGGGTCGTGCCGTGGGCCAGGAACGTGACGTCGGCCGGGGTGCGCCCGGCCTGTTCGAGGAGACGGCCGAGCGCCTGGACGATGCCGTGTGCGACGTCGTCCTCATGGTGGTGGCTGGTGGGCACTTTCACCTGGCCCACCAGTTCGAGCGTCGCGGCATCGACGGCCACGGCGTCCGTGAACGTGCCGCCCACGTCGATACCGACGCGGACGCGACGGTCAGGGGACATGTCAGGCACCTCCTTGTGCGTTGACGTGCGTATGTTGCCGAAGGGGGACCGGTCAGTAGCCGCGGACGTCGGGCCAGCTCCTTTGCACACCCGCCCGGTCCAGCGCTCGCGCGAATTCCTCGAACCGCTTGTCGTCCGCCTGCACCTGGTGCGGCTCCACGTCCTCGCCCAGGCAGTGCGCGGCGAGCGCGCCCGCGACCTCGCCGACGTTCCATTCCACGGGGTGCAGGCGGTAGCAGCCGTTGGTGATGTGCGTCGTGCCGATGTTCTTGCCGGCGGGCAGCAGATTCCGCACCCGGCGCGGCACCATCGCGCCCAGCGGAATCTCGAACGGCACAGAGCCGATGTCGATGTAGGTGTCGCCGCCGGTCGAGGGGTGCAGATCGATGCGGTAGCCCCCGACGCCGACCGAGTCCCGGTAGTGCTTGGTGCCGTACGGGCCCACGGCGTCGATGGCGACGTCCTGCTCGACGACGGTCGTCACGGCCTTGATGCGCCGCGACTCGCGTACGTAGGCCGCCTTGGCGAGGCCATCCGCCGTGCCCGTCACATCCGGGCGGATGCGCAGCCCGGGGAAGCCGGTGCCGCCGTCCGCGCGCGGCGCCTCGGTCTGCAGCCAGTACAGGACGGACAGCGACAACTGCCGTGCCTCGCGCAGCGCTTCGGCCTCCTGGCCGATGAAAGGCTTCAGCCAGTAGTCGTTCAGGGGCCAGTTGACCAGAGTGATGTCCGACTCGAAGGCCCCGGGCCGGTGCAGCTTGCGTGCCAGGATCCGGCGGAAACCCCACAGCTCCTTGTCCCCGGCGTCCGCGCTCTGGTCCGCGCTGACATCCAGCGGATCCAGCTCGGGGTTGGGCACGAACGAGCGCGGGACGGGCTCCAGGGTCCGCGGGTCGGGAGCCTCGAACCCGAGCAGCGGCCCCGGCCAGAATTCGGGGCGGTAGGCGCGCCAGAAGTCATAAGTCCCGGGCCGGTCGATCGTGTGGTCCTCGCCCTCGTGGTGGGAGAGCGCGAAACACACCGTGATGCCCTGCTGATTGCCGGGCTGGGCCTGAGCGGGGGCGTGCGGCTCCCCGAACTCGGCATGCGACTCGGCCCCGCTAGCGTGCTCCACACGGGCCAGCGAGAGCAGCTCACCGGTCTCGGTGGCGTCGATGACGTAGGGGGCGGCGACGGTGCGCAGGGCGCCGCTGCGCAGGTCCCGTACCGTGACGGCCGTGATGGCATCGTTGTCGTGCTCGGCGGATACGGCCCGGTGCTCGGTCAGGACGGTCAGCAGCCCGGAGGCCCGGTGGGGCGCGAGCATCGCCTCCAGGACGGCGAGCGCGACGCGCGGCTCGTGGCACAGTTTGCTGACGCGGCCGGCGCCCGGGTTGAGCTCGGTGAGCCCGAGTGCTTCGCCCCGCAGCGGATACCACTGCCGGTAGTAGGCCCGGATGCCCTCGCGCAGGGCCCGGTACGTCGCCGTCGTGCCGAACCGCTCCACCCACGGGTGCTCGTCCGGCGGCACGGCCTGCGCCGTCAACTGCCCACCGATCCAGTCGGTCTCCTCGGTCATCACCACGCGCCGGCCCGCGCGGCAGGCGGCGAGTGCGGCGGCGACGCCGCCGAGGCCGCCACCGACGATCAGGATGTCTGGCTGGGGTATCACCGTGCTCCTCGTGGTCGTGACCGAACTTCGTTCCGTAGTAATGGAGTTGCTCCCGCGCCGGTCGCTACGGTGGCGGGACGGGCGGGCCCGCCGTCTCGCCCGCGCGGAACTCGCAGGCCACCAACGGCTCCCGCGCCTCCTCGCCGACCACGAGCGCGGCAAGCAGCCGGACGGCCGCGGCGCCGAGCCGGTGCCGGGGGATGTCGAACCCCATCGGCACGGGCCGGGCGGCGAGGTCGGCGGGCGGGCTCCCGAGCAGCCCCAGCGAGACGTCGCCCGGGCAGCTGAGCCCGGCCTCCTGGACGGCGGCGTTCAGCGCCCGCCACGCCGCCCCCGTGTCGGTCTCCTCGGCCACGAACGCGGTCACCCCGTCCGCGACCAGGGTCCGCACCCGCCGCGCGGTCAGCTCACGCGCCGGATCGGCACAGCGCAGCACCGCGCCGGGGCCGCCCGCGATGCCCGCCGCGGCCAGGCCGTCCAGGAAGCCCCGCTGACGGTCCGTGGACGGGGGCGCCTCGTCGTCCTCCCGTACGAGCACGATCCGCCGGTGCCCCAACTCGGTCAGATGGGCGACGACTTCACGGCTGGCGCTGACATAGTCGGCGCCGACCCAGGCCAGCCCCTCCAACTCCTCGCGGCGGCCCAGATGCACCACCGGAAACCCGTCGGCTACGAGCCGCTTCAGCTCGGCGCGCGGTACGTGCCGGCCGAGGAAGAGGCACCCGTCGGCCAGCCGGACCCGGCTCAGCGCGTCCGGTCCCGCGGCGCCCGCGCCACCGGTGCTCGACCCCGTGAACAGCACCAGGTCGTAGCCCCGGGCGGCCGCCTCCTGCTCCACGCCCACCAGGAACGGGTAGTACGAGTGCTGTACGTCGGTCGGGAAAGTGGCGGTGAAGCTGAAGACGCCCAGCAGGTTGTTGCTGGCCGCCGCCAGTCGCCGGGCCGCCGGGTCCGGCACATAGCCGAGACTGCGGGCCGCGTCGAGGACGCGCTGCCGGGTCTCCTCGGAGATCGCGGCGGCTCTGCCGTCGCCGCGCGCCGACAGGACCAGTGACACCGTCGCCTGCGACACTCCGGCGAGCCCGGCCACCTCGGCCTGCCGCGGCCGTGACGTACGGCTCGCGGGCGCCGGATTCCGCCCCGGTTTCGCCCGCTTCTTCGGCTGATCCACCCCTTGCGTCCCCTCGCTCACCGATCTATTAATGCGCATTACTAATGCGCATTAATAGACTTTGGCGTGAGCTTCACCCACCGTCAAGAGCCAGGACGGAACCATTCCCACGGGACGCACACCCCACGGAGCAGGGAGCGATCACTGTCGCAACTATGCCGACGCCCGGTCAGGCGGGCCGCGGCGGTGGCCAGGAGGCAGCGGCCGACGGCGCCGCCCCTCGGGCCCCGCCGCGGCTGAGGAGCGTCTCCCGGCAGTGGCGGACCAGTCCGTGGCGGCCAGCGCCTTCCGTGCGGCGACGGAGCGGGCGGCGACGTTGCGGGAGCTCGCGGAGCACATGGAGCGGGCCCTGGCCGGGTTCGCGGCGGACGTCGGCTTGCTCGAGGACGATGCGTCGCCGGCGCGGCCGGTTGAGTCCCGGCGCCTCCCCGCCCGTCAGTCGAAGACGAACGGGCCCGCCGCCCGTCAGTCGAAGACGAACGGGCCCGGCGACTGCTTGGCGATCGCGGTGCAGCGCACGCTGAACACGGAGAATGTAAAGCTCAGCGAATCCCCGCCCACGTAGGAGTCCAGGCTGTCGCCCGGGGCCACGGTGCCGGTGAGCGCGCCGAACCTGACCGGGGAACCCGCCGGAATGGACGGGTTGGAGCCTCCCCTGAAGACAGTCGTGTCCGGTCCGCCGTTCTTCTCCAGCCGCAGGGTGACGTCCATGGTGTTCGCCGGGATCGCGACGGATGCGATCATGTCCGGTGCGCCCAGCGTGATCGTCGCCGTCGTCCCGTTCTGGGCTGCGGTGAGGGTCAGGGTTGTGCTGCCCCAGGTACCGCAACTGTAGGCGGCCGTGGCAGTGGTTGGTGACACGGCGGTTGTCACCGGTGCCGCAGCTGCGGCACCGGCGAGCAGCACCGCCGAGGCGGCGGCCGTGGCGGCGGCGGCCGTGGCGGCGCGTAACTTCGCCCTCATGCGTCTCATGGGTCGTCCCGTCCGGTGGAGGTACCAGGAGATGCCCTGACGCTGCGTCAGGTTGACCGTGCATGTCTCATTGACGCGCAGGGATCTCGGGAAGGCAAGCGGCACACCGCCTCTGGACACCGGTGCGGCCAAGGCGAGGCCCAGCCAGGGCCTGTCTCCTCGATCGTCGTCGAAGCCGGGTGGTCGACCGCCGTGTGAGTCCCGGCGTAATCTGGCGGACTTGGTATGGGTCTTCTCCGGGATTACGTGCCGAATGCCGCGTCGGCGTAGATAGGTGCGCATCAGACTGTTGCTGTATGCCTTGTCTGCGCTGACGCTGTCCCGCAGCCTCCGCGGTCGGCCGAGGGACCAGGGGGCCAACCGCCGGTGCTGGGGCCGCAAGGGCGGTCGGCCCATCAGCCTCGACAAGGCGCTCTGCAAGCGCCGCAACGAAGTCGAGCGGACCATCAACCCGGCTTGAGATCTTCCGGTCCCTGGCCACCAGCCGGTCGTCGACGGGCTTGTCGGGGATCCGCTGTCGCGAGTGTGCCGAACGGTGCCGGGGTCAGTGCGCCGTCGTGAGGTGGCCGTCCAGGAGGGCGAGGCTGTGGGCACGCAGGGTCGCCCTGGCCTGTTCGTCGTAGGCCTGGTCGTTCACGCGGGCGGGCTGGAGGCGGTCGAAGAATTGGCCGGTGGTGCCTTCCAGAGCAGGATCGACGGCGAGTCGGCGAGTGGCCTCGACCCCGGACTCCAGGGTGTCGGCGGTGATGCCGATCTCGGACAGGACGATCTTGGTCGGCATATAGGTGCCGGGGTGCAGGCAGGTGGCGGTCAGCTCGGTGGGCGCGAACCGTCCGGCGAGGTCGAAGCAGTGCATGATCTGCGCGAGTTTGCTCTGGCCGTAGGCGCGTGTGCCTGAGTAGCCGCGTTCGAGCATGAGGTCGTCGAAGTCGAGCGGGTGCTGACCCAGGGACGAGACGTGGACGACGCGGGCGGCGTGATCCGTGGTGGCTGAGGCGCGCAGGAGCGGGAGCAGGTTCTCGGTGAGCAGGAAGGTCGCCAGGTAGTTCACCGTGAAGCGCAGCTCATGGCCGTCGCGGCTGGTGCGGCGTTCGCGTCCGTCGGGTTCGCCGGAGCCGATGCCTGCGTTGTTCACCAGTACGTCGAGGGTGTCGACGCTGTCCGTGATGGTGTCGGCCAGCCGGGCCACCTGGGCGAGGTCGGACAGGTCGGCGGTCGCGGTGAGGGGTGCGGCGGCGCCGGCGCCTCGTACCTCGGCGACAACCCGTTCGAGCTTGGCGGGGTCGCGGCCGTGCAGGACGAGTCGGACGTCGTGGTCGGTCGCGAGGCGCAGGGCGAGGGCGCGGCCGAGGCCGTCGGTGGCGCCGGTGATCGCGATGGTCGTGGCGGTCATGCCGGTCCTTCCTGAACGAGGCTGCGGGTGAGGAGGTCGATGAGGGCATCGACGAGGGCACGATGGGGCTCGCCGATGGGACTCGATCCGAGCGGCGGGGGTGCGGCGAGCACCTCGTACCAGAGGAGACCGAAGACGATCCGGGCGTCGAGCACTGGTGAACGACCTGTCGGGAAGTCCCCTCGCTCGACGGCGCGGCTCGTCAGGACCTCGAAGGCGGCGCGGCGGCGGGCGAGGAACTGTTCGCGGAAGCACGTGCCGAACTTCGGGTCGATCTGCGCCTGGGCCATCAGCGTGCGCATCACACGCATCACCGACGGGTCGAGGGCCAGCATGAACGACCGATCGAGGAACTGGCGCAGGTCGGCCGCGTAGCCACCGTGGTCCTCGAGTCCGATCTGGACGTCGGCCTTGAGGACCAGTGCGTCGAGCAGTACGTCGGCCTTGGACGGCCACCAGCGGTAGACGGTCTGCTTGCCGGTGCCTGCCCGCGCGGCGATCCCCTCCACCGTCAGGCCTGGGTAGCCGAGCTCGACCGTGAGCTCCCAGGCAGCGGTGAGGATCGCTGTGCGGCTGGCCTCGTTGCGCTTGCGGCCGGGCCGGGCCGACTCGGGTGCGGGCGGCATGGTTCCGAGGCTACATGAATCGAATCGAGACGTGCCGATTCGAAATGAGGGCAGGTTGCTGGACCGTGCTTACCGCAGCCGGCTCGGGTCCGCCTTCCGGCGCGCCTTCAGGGCGCCATGCACCGCACAGGCACTTGCCGTCCACCGCGATCGCCTGGCGCCTGCGATGGACCGGATCGGCCCGGGCGGCAGCCCGGTGGGCCCCGCGCTGTTCACGCTCCTGATGGGCGCGGGCGAACCGGAGCGGCGATGGGGGATGGGTGGCGGAACGAACACGGCCACCTTCGCGGATCTTGAAGGGCAGAGAACTCCATGATCCACAGGGGCCGTGTTCGCCTGCTTTCAGGGCCCACCACCGACGTCAACCAACAAGCTGGGACGAGCCGGGCAAACACCGGGGCCCTGACGCGCACCCTGACGCACGGCGGGTTCTGCTCAGGCAGACGGCGAAGTCCGCTTTGCCGGACAAATCTCATTGCCGGACAAATCTCAGTCGCTCGCGCCGAGAGTCTGCGCAAGTGCGTCGAGGGTCACGTCGACGATGACGCGCAGCTGCTCCGTGCTCGTTCCGGCTCTGCTCATGACGGCGAGGGACTGGTTCACGGCCGCAAGGTGGGTCGCGAAGGACTCGGCCGCCTCGTCGTGCAGTCGGCCGGCCTTCAGTGCGGCGCGTAGCCGGGTGTGCTGGAAGCCGATCGCCTCCCGTGCACGCGCCGCGACGCTCGCGCTCAGCACTGGGGTCGCCATGACAGTTTGGGCCACCAGGCATCCGTCGGGCAGACCGGGGTCCGCGATGCGTTCCAGGGTGATGTCGAAGAACGCCCGCGCGGCTGCCAGGGGCCGGTCGGCGGCGCAGGACAACGCGGCGTCGTACTTGTCTCCGTAGCGCGTGGTGTAGCGCTCCAGGCAGCGCATGAAAAGCGTGTCCTTGTCGCCGAGGGAGGAGTAGATGGAGCTGCGGTTGAGCCCGGTCGCCCGGGACAGGTCGTCCACCGACGTGTCCGCGTAGCCGGCCCGCCAGAACTGGATCATCGCGGCATCGAGCGCCGTGGCGATGTCGAACTGCTTCTTGCCTGCCATGCCGGCACCTCCCTCCTGCTCTGCCTTCTTAGTGGAGACCATCATCCCATCTTGAACTAATCAGTTCAAGATGGGTTAGAGTGAAGGCATGATCATGGCCGGATACCCCACGGATCTCACAGCGCAGCGACACGCGCACCGCATGCTCGCGGTCGGCGCCATCGCGTTTGTCTACACCGTTGTCATGGTGGGCGGGACACTGACGATCCCGCTGTATGTGCTGTGGGCCTCGCAATTCGGCTTCGGACCGCTCACCACCGTTGTCGTGTTCATCGCCTACGTCGTCGGAGTCGTCGGCACGCTACTCGTGGCCGGTTCCCTGTCCGACGTCATTGGCCGCCGTCCCGTTCTCGCGCTGTCGCTCGCCCTCACGGCGCTGAGCAATCTGGGGTTTGCGCTGGCAGACGGCCTCACGGTCCTCCTGATCTCGCGTGTGCTGAGCGGCGTGGCGACCGGGCTCATCACCGCGACGGCAACGTCGGCGATCGCGGAACTCGTGCGCGGGCCCAGGACGGCAGCCGTGCTGAGCACCGCGGCCAACATGGGCGGCCTAAGTCTCGGCGTCGTCGCCTCGGGCGTCCTGACACGATGCGTCACGGCACCGACTCACACCGTGTTCCGGTGCTATCTGGCGACGTGCGCCGTCGCCGGCGTCTCCTGGCTGGTCATCCCCGAGACCGCGGACCGAACGGCGTGCCGGCAGCCTCGTATCCGCCGCCCGGTCTTTCCCAACGGAGCAAGCCGGGTACGGTCGTTCGTCGCCGGCGGCGTGCTCGTCGCAGCCTCCGCGGGCGTCAACGGGTTCTTCTCCTCGCTGGCTCCTTCGTTCCTGCGCGACGACCTGGGCGTGTCGAACTTCGCCGTCATCGGCGTGGGTGTCGGCGCGCTGTTCATCAGCGCGCTGCTGGCGCAGATCGTCATGCCTGCGGCCCTTTTGCGACGCGACATCGGGACGGCCCTCCTGACCGCGGGGATGATCGTCATTGAGGCCACGCTGTGGACCCACTCCGCGCCGCTTTTCATCGTCGGCACCGTCTTCGCTGGCGCGGCGGTCGAAACGCTGTTCCGACACGGTCTGAGAGTTACCGACGCACTGTGCGATCCCGGCAATCGAGCCGAGCTCAATGCAACCTACTTCTTGTTCCTCTACGCCGGGCTCGTCGTCCCGGTCCTACTGCTCGGTTTCGCCGATCAGGCCGTCGGGACACGGGTCTCCAGCACCATGCTCGCCGCTCTCGTCGTGTCCACCGCGCTCGTGGGCCTGTCCCTCGGCCGACGCACCGAATCAACCAGCACACCTGACACCTTCAGCAGACCGTCAACACACCTCACACCAGTGGAGGAGAACCATGAATGACCCCGCAAGCACCCCCCGCGACTCCGGCAACCCGGTCCGCGACCTGCCGCTGCCCGACCTGGCCGGTTTCACCCACCGTTGGGTCGACGCGGGCGGCGTCCGGCTTCACGCGGTTGAAGGCGGTCAGCCGGACGGTCCAGCCATCGTGCTGCTCGCCGGGTTCCCTCAGACCTGGTGGGCATGGCGCAAGGTGATGCCGAACCTGGCCGACCGATTCCGAGTCATCGCGATCGACCTGCCGGGCCAGGGCCACTCCGAACGCCCGGACATCAGCTACGACACGCACACGGTCGCTGCGCACGTCCACGCCGCGGTCAAGGCGCTCGGAGTCTCGACATACTGGCTGGTCGCCCACGACATCGGCGCGTGGGTCGCCTTTTCCCTCGCCTTGAAGTACCAGAGCCAGTTGCGTGGCCTGGCACTGCTCGACGCCGGCATCCCGGGCATCACACTCCCTGACGCCATTCCGACCGACCCCGAGCAGGCGTGGAAGACCTGGCACTTCGCCTTCCACCTCGTGCCCGACCTGCCCGAGACACTGCTCGCTGGCCGCGAACGGGAGTACGTTGGCTGGTTCCTGAAGGTCAAGAGCCTCTCCTCCGACACCTTCGACGACGCCGAAATTGAGCAATACGCCGCGTCCGTGGGCGCCGGCGGCGGTCTCCGTGCATCCCTGGCCTACTACCGGGACGCCGCCGAGTCGGCGCAGAAGAACCACGAAGCGCTGGAACAACAGCGCCTGAGGGTCCCGGTTCTTGGGATCTCCAGCAGCCACGGCTCCATCCCCGACATGGCAGCTTCCATCAGGCCGTGGGCCGACCACGCCACCGGGATCGTCGTGCCGGACGCAGGACACTTCATCCCCGATGAACAGCCCGATGCCGTCGCTGCCGCGCTGACCGACTTCATCACCGAAGACGATTGAGACTGGGCGGAAGCAAGTGTTAGGACCGGCACCCGCGCCCCTAACCGACTCGGCTGTCCAGCATCGCAGTACTGCGACTCCACCTTCTCTCCGTGGCCGGCGACGGCGGTCTTGAACCCCTGGTCCACCAGGGCCTTCTTCACGGCGCCCGGCTCGGTGGCGGCCACCGTCCTGTCCAGCAGCGCGATACCGGCAGCGTTGTCGTGCCTGGAGGCGGCCAGCACCACCACCGCGATCACCAGACCCAGAACGTCAACTGCCAGGCTGTGCCTGCGGTCTGGCACTTATTTTGCCGCATCCCGCCCGGTGGTGACCGCGAGCACCCCGGCGGCGGCGCGCAGGCTCTGGGTGTCGAGCACCACCAGGCTGGGGTCGGCCGTCCCCCTCATCTCGCGGACCTGCCATCGCAGCAGGTCGTGGGGGAGGTAGTCCCACTGGCAGCCGGTGCGGGACTGGTACAGCAGGGCGTTGACGATCTCCCGCATGTCGTAGTTGCCCTGGTGGCCGCTGACGGAGCGATGCCGGGCCTTCCAGTCCCTCTCAGGCCGTTGACCAGCAGGGAAGGACAACTCCTGCTGAAGTAATCAGTCGGTCGCCACGGATTTCGCTTCCTGCTCGGCGGCGTGCTTGTCGCTCGCCGCCCGGAGTGCGGCCGCTTGACGAGCGTGCAGGTCGTCGTGGTGGCCTCGGGCCCATCGCTCGCTCGCCCGCAGCCGCGCGTTCTGGTTCTGGAAAACTGGCATGACGTGTTCGGCGAAGAGCTCGCACGAGCGCTTCGTCGCATCGAACCGTGCCCATTCGTTGCCCATGATCAGGTACGTGCCGAAGCCGCCGTCGCTCATCTCCTGAAGCCGCCGGATCTGCTCGATCGCGTCGTCCGGTGTGCCGATCACGCCGACCCCGCTGTCGACGACCCACTGGACGCGCTCCTCGGTCGTGGTACCGGCCGGGGAGAACTGCGGGGATGCCGAGACGTTCTGCATGTAGTCGAACCAAAGGTCGATACCGTAACGGACGTCCTCGACCGCTCGCTCGCGCGTCTCGGCGATGTGCATGGGCCCCAGCAGCCGCCACGTCGAGCGCGGTGCCGCGGGCGCCCCGAACTCCCGGGCCCGTTCCTCGACGATGCGGCGGTGGCCGGCCAACGCGTCGGTTCCACCCTGCATCGTCGCGGCGATCGACATGAGGGACAGCCCGTGCTTGCCCGCGATGCGCGGTCCGCTCGGTGACACCACCGCGGCGACGGCGACCTCGAAGTCCGAGTATGGCTTGAGCTGGACCATGGCGTCGTTCAAGGTGTACCGGCTGGTCTTGACCGAGATCGGCTCGTCGGAGTGGATCAGGTGCATGAGGACGTCGACGTCGAGTTCGAACGCGTCCCGTTGCTCCGACGGCTCGATACCGACCATCCGCGCATCGGTGGGGAGAGCCCCGGGACCGAGGCCGTACATGGCGCGGCCACGGGTGAGATGGTCGACGAAGATCATGCGCTCGGCGGCCCACAGCGGATTGTGGTACGGAAGGGAGAAGACGCCCGTACCGAGCTTGATGTGCCGTGTCTGCGGCGCGCAATGCGCGATCATCGTGATCGGATCGCCGATGAGCTCGCACCCGCACGAGTGGTGCTCGCCGAACCACACCTCGTCGAAACCCAGCATGTCGTAGTGCTTGACGAGTTCCACGTCCCGCCTCAACGCCCATGTGGGGTTCTGGGTGTTGGGGAGGTGAAACGGGGTGAGGAAGATGCCGAAGTTCATCCGATCAGCCATGTCTCCCGCTCTCTTCATCGCGGCGGACCGCAGCGAACAGCGATGAGTGAATCGACTTCAGTTTGAACGTTAGACACGGTGTGTCGGATCGTCAATAAGCCCGCAGCATCCTCAGTACTTGTGATTGACGGCACCCGCGGCCACATTTAACTTTGAGCTCGCTTAGGTTCAACCATGCGTCCTGGACAACCCCTGACACCGGCCGGTACCCGGGAACCGTCCGACGTCCGGCCGTCGGACGCCGTCGAGCGAGGGGAACCTTCATGTACGTCCAAGTCGACCTCCGCACACCAGCCGCCACTTCCGTCGAGCTACAGGAAGCCGACGACTTCCGCGCCTTCAAACTCGTGGTCCTGAGTCCGGACGGACACCCGGACGGCCTCGAAGACGCACTCCGGGACGTGGGCTCGATCGGCCCTGACGGGGACGTGTTCCTGCGGATCGACGCCGTCCGCCGGCTCGCCGGAGGCACTGCCGAGGACCCGGCGTGGACGACCGCCTTCGACCAGATGATCGACTACGCGCGCTCCCGTGGGTGGGTCGCCGGTGACGCCACGCTGCGTGCGCACCAAGAGCTGCGCCAGGGACCGGTGTGATGGCTCCCGCTCCCACCCCGCCCTCCGTGGCGACGCCCCGGACCATGCCGCCATCCGACGACTTCCGCCGCGTCATGGGGCACTTCGCCAGCGGCGTCACCGTCGTCTCGACATGGCGGGACGGCCGGCCCTGCGGCACAACCGTCAGCGCGGTCAGCTCTCTGTCACTCGATCCACCGATGCTCCTGGTGTGCATGAACGAGCGGTCCGCCACGGCGCGGGCGATCAGCGCTTCGGGCCACTTCGCCGTGAACATCCTGCGCGAGGACCAGGCCGCGACCGCCGAACGGTTCGCGCGCAAGGGCGACGACAAATTCGCGGGAGTGCCCATCTGCCGGGAGCCCGGCGGACTGCCCTTGCTCGTGGGCGCTCTGGCCACCCTGGAGTGCCGGGTGGTGCGGGAAGTCGTCGGAGGCACGCATTCGGTGTTCCTGGCGGAGGTGGACCGGGCCCGCGCCCGCGCAGGGTCTCCACTCGCCTGTTTCCGAGGCCGCCTCGGCAGCCTGGACGACGAACTCTGGAGCCCCGCACCGCAACGAGCCACCGTTCAGGGGCAGGAGGGCCGATGAGCACTGACCGAGTGACCGGCGGCACCGGCGCCCGGGCGGCCGGAGCCGAAGTGCTGCGCCGGTTCATCGACGCCATCAACGCCTGGGACTTCGATGCGATCCGCGACATCCTGGACCCCGGCTGTGTCTTCGAGATGCCGTTCGCGCCCCGTGACTTCCCTCGCCGTATCGAGGGGCGGGCCGCCACCGTGGAATTCCTCAGCCGTATGCCTGACTTCATCGAGCCGGAGAACCTCCACGATGTGACCATTCACGCCTTCACCGACGATCCGGCAGAACTCCTGGCGCAGTACCGGAGCGCGACACGGCTGCGGACCACGGGCGCGGAGTACAGCAACTCCTATGTGGTCCGGGCCCGGGTGCGGGACTGCCGACTCCAGCGCTTCGCCGAGTACTTCGATCCGGTCCCGCTCGTTGTGGCCATGGGAGGAACCGTACAAGTGCCCCCGGTGTAACGGCCCGCGCCCCGCTCCCACTGTACGGCCCTTCCCTGAGGGCCGTTTCCACGCGCTGCTCGACCCGGCGAGCGCTTGTCCTCGACGCGCCCGCCTTCCGCGCCGATGGACAGGCCGACAGCTCCCAACGCCAGGAGCATGCTCGCTCGGCCCTTCATCAGAAGTGAGACACCTTGACCGAATCACATCTTCCGGCAGCCGCCGCACCGCTGACCGTCGGTTCGTCGACACTGCGGAACCGGCTGGTCGCCACGGCCCATGCCAGCGGTTTCGTACGGGACGGGCTACCGCTCGACGGCGACGCCGAGTACTGGGGCCGTCTGGCGGCCGGTGGTGCGGCGCTGTTCATCTGCGGCGGTACGACGGTGGCACCGGAGTCCGCGCCGCGGCAGGGAAACATCCTTCAGCTCCATCGCGCGGAGGCGGTCGAGCCGCTGCGACAGCGGGTGAACGCCATTCACGCCGAAGGCGCGGTCGCCGTCTGCCAGCTTGTCCATCTCGGCCGGGAGACGCTCGGCGCGCAGTCGTACTACGCACCGGTCGCTCCCGCGGCCGTGCGCTCTCCCCGTGAGCCGACGGCGCCGCGCGCTCTGCTCGGCAGCGAGGTCGACGAGGTGGTGGAGGCGTTCCGCGTATCGTCCGCCCACGCTCTGGAGGCCGGGTTCGACGGGATCGAACTCCACGCCGCCCACGGCTACCTGCTCGAGCAGTTCCTCTCACCGCGCACGAACCCGCGCCGTGACGGGCTCGAGGTGCTGGAACGTGTGATCGCCGCGATTCGCGGGCTGTCGACCGCCGCACTGCTGGGCATCCGTTTCAGCGTCGACGCGTCGGAGGACGTGGCACTGAGGCCGGACGAACTGGCCGAGCTGCTGCCCACCGTCGATCCGTTGGTCGACTACGTCAACGTCACCGTCGGCGTACGCACCACGTACGTCCGCGACATGGCCACCGAGCGCCCGCCGGTGCTGGACGACCTGGCGCGTCTGCGGTCGCTCATCACCCGGCCGCTTGTGGCGTCCCACGCCTTCCGTACCGCGGCCGCGATCGGTGACGCCCTGGCGGCCGGAGCCGACCTGGTGGGGATGGCGCGCGCACTCATCGCCGACCCGGACCTTCCGCGTAAGGTGCTCACGGGACGTGCGACGGAGGTCCGGCCCTGCGTAGCCTGCAACGAGGACTGCCGGACGTTCGACCCGGTACTGCTGTGCGTGGTCAACCCGGACCTCGCACCGCCCGGCGAACCGCGTCGGCCGGCCGCGCCACTGGTGCGCGCGTGGCACCCGGCACGCGTCACCGGACAGCGCGCGGCCGTCGTGGGGGCGGGACCCGCGGGCCTGGAGTGCGCGCTGAGTCTCGCCCGCGCCGGGGTGGCGGATGTCGTCCTCTTCGAGGCCACCGACCGGCTGGGCGGACAGCTGTCCACGGCGGCCCTGGCGCCCCACCGCGCCGGTTGGGCCGCACTGCTCGGCTTCTACGAACGGGCGCTGTCCGCCGAGAGTGTCGATGTACGTCTGAGGCGGACGGCGGAGCCGGGCGGTGAACTCGACGAGTTCGACGCCGTGGTGCTGGCCACCGGCGCGGTGGAGACGTCAGCGCTGACCGAGGACGGGGCCGTGGTGTCGTCGGCCGCGCTGGCGCGGGGAGTCCCGTCCTTGGCCGGTGCCGCCCATGTGCTCGTGGCCGACGATGGATTCGGCTGGTGGCCGGGGTGCGATGTCGTAGAGCTGGCCGTAGCCGCGGGAGTACCCCGCATCACATTCGTCACCCCGGGAACGGCCTTCGCCGGAGCCATCCCGCCCGAGAGCCGCGTCCAGCTGCTGCGACGGTTGTCGGGCACCTGCGAACTGGACATCATGCCGCTGTGCACGGTAACCGGCATCGGCCCCCAGGGCGTCGCCGTCGTTCACCACACCTCCGGAGGAATGACCACCGTCCCGGCGGACCGGGTCGTCGTGGTGGGGGAGCGCCGCCCACGCGCCGCCCCGGACTGCACCAACCCCCTGGTACTGACAGTCGGCGACGCCGTGGTTCCGCGACGTGTCGCCCATGCGATCGCCGAGGGACGGGAGGCCGCGGTGAGAATCGCCGCCGCTGTACAAAGCCGTGTGAGGCCCACACCATAGAGCTCGAACGGGAAGCGGGCGGACATGAGCGCCGGCCGGATCGAACACACCGTCACGGACGGCAACGAGCACCCGTGGCATGTCCTCCTGCGGCACTCCGGCGTACGGCACTCCGGCGTACGACATGAGCGACCGTCGAAACGGGCTGAGGTTCGGCGGACCCGGCGGATCTTTGTGCCGTTCACACCGCAGGACGAGACTGGCGAAGCTGCGGTTGTCGTCATCGCGGTAGAGGGTGTTGTTCTCGGGCTGCGGTCGGTCGGGCTGTTCCCGCGGCCGGGCCCCGACGGCACGGACCTCGCGCCCACCGCCCCTGCTGCCGTGCACTGGCCGTGTTCTGGTTTCTGGTTGACGTTTCTTCCGTTTTGGTGGTTGTCCGTCAGGGTGTTGTGGGGTCAGTGGCTTTGGTTGCCGCTGGTGGGTTCAGGGATTGTCATTCGGGTTTCGGGTGACACGCCCTGCCCGGTCTTTGTACTCTCCAGGATCAGGACATATCCTGATAAAGTAAGCAAATTTGACTATCAAGGTCAGTGGCCAATCCGGCTGTGGCTCAAATGGCTCAATCCTCAAGGGAGTGGATGATGAGTGAGCACGGCAGGTTCTGGGAGCCGGTCACTGGCGAGAACGCCGCCGTGGTGTTGCTCGATCACCAGGTGGCTCTGCTGTCCGGGGTCCGGGATATCCCGCTCGGCGAACTCAAGCACAACGTAGTGGCGCTGGCACGTGCGGCGACCGTACTGGCCATCCCACTGGTCGTCACCACCACCGCGGCCGGCAGCATGTGGGGGCCGACCGCCCCTGAACTGGTCCAGGCGCTGCCGGCCGGACAGCAGATCATCGACCGCAGTACGGTCAACGCCTGGCACGACGACCGGGTTCGCGAGGCCATCGAGGCCACCGGCCGGAAGAAGCTGATCTTCGCCGGGGTGTCGCTCGAGGTGTGCGCGGCACTGCCGGCGATCTCCGCGAGGACCGCCGGGTACGACGCATACGTCGCGGTGGACGCTTCCGGTACCTTCAGCCAGGCCAAGCGAGAGGCCGGACTGCTGCGCATGCAGCAGGCGGGCGTCATCGTCAGCGACTACGCCACCCTCATGGTCGAGGCCCTGGCCGACAACGCCGCCCCCCAATCCGCCGCCCTCTACGCTGCGCTCGATATGCCGTTCGCTGTCCTGGCAGGCCAGATCTCCGCGGCCTACCGGGCCTAGAGACCCACCTTGGTCGACCAGTCCTCGTCCGCCGCGCTCCTGGGGCCTTTCAGGTTGCCGCCTCGGACTCCGAGCGCGAAAGAGCCACGCTGCAGCGCATGGCCCGCGGTCATGAGGTATCGAGAAGCCGCCTGCTTAGCCGAGTTAGGGGATGAGCGAGCGGCTTGTGGGTGTCAGTCTCAGTGTCCGGGGAGCTGCCGTCTGTTCCCTTCTGAGGCCCGTCAGGATTTCCCGGGTGCGGGGCTGTGCCTGTATCTCGGCGAGGTGTCGGCGCTGCGCTCGTTCGTCGGGGTACGAGGTGAAGACGACGGCGACGTTTTCTCCGGTGCGGACCGGCAGTCTGGTGAAGGTGTTGTGCGCGGTCTCGGTGGTGAGGGCGGCCAGTGGCGCGGGTCCGGTCTCGTGGAGCACGGGCAGAAGGCCGTCCCGGATGAGTGTGATGCCCTCCGGCTGTCCGGGAGGGAAGGACCATATGGTGGCGGAGATGAAGCGGTCCGGTGCCGGTGCCCCGGGTTGGGGCCGGCGGGAGGGGCGGACGGTGAAGCCGCTCCCGGCCGTCAGGGGCCGTAGCAGCAGCACATCGTCGGAGTCGGCCATGGTGGCGTTGGCCTGGGGACCGTGTTCGGCCCAGACGGGTCCGTCGTAGAAGGCGGTCAGTGCGTGGTGCCGTACCGTCATGTCTTCGAACCCGCGGAGCCAGACGAAGCGGTCCGGGTTATCGAGGTCCCGGAACTGGCCGAGTACGACCATCCCCGTCTCCTCCTGCGTTTCGATGAACTCCCGGTCGAAGAGTTCGATGAGTTCCTCGCGGCGGCCGGGACGCAGCGTGTACTGGCGAAGCTCGATCACAGCAGGGCGGCCGACGGCGTCGGTGGGGGACATGATGAAAACTCCTGTCCGGGGGCTCTTCTCCAGGTATGGATGTCCGGCGGGTTCGGTCGGGGCCGGACACCGATTGACGCTAGGGGAGCGGTGTGCCACATGCTGTCAGGGTTTTTCGAGGAGAATTGCGCGCATGTCCGCAGGCCGATTGCTGTCGCTTCTGTTGTTGCTGCAATCCCGTGGCCGCGTCTCCGCACGCGCCGTCGCCATTGAGCTGGGGGTGTCGGTGCGGACGGCCTACCGTGATCTGGCGCGCCTGCAGGCAGCCGGGATCCCGGTCTACGCCGAGCCGGGCCGCGGGGGCGGCTACCAGCTGCTCGAGGGCTATCGCACCCGCCTGACCGGGATGAGCGAGGGCGAGGCACGGGCACTGTTCTTCGCCGGACTGCCCGGCCCCGCCGCCGACCTGGGGCTGACGGCGGAGGTGAGCGCTGCGCGGCTGAAGCTCCTGGCCGCGCTGCCGGCGCAACTGCGCGAGGAGGCGGCGCGGACCGCGGCGGTGTTCCATCTGGATGCCCCGGCCTGGTACCGGGAGGCCGAACCGACCCCGCACTTGGCCTTGTTCGTCGACGCGCTGCTCACCGGGCGTGCGGTGGAGGTGCGTTACCGCCGCTGGCGCGCGCCGCAGGAGGTCAGCCGCCGTCTGCGCCCTTACGGCCTGGTCCTCAAATCCGGTATCTGGTATCTCGTGGCCGCCGGGGAGAGCCGGATCGCCACCTACCGGGTCGCCCACGTCCTCGACGCCGTGGTGAGCGAGGAGCGGTTCGACCGGCCGCAAGGATTCGACCTGGGCGCGTACTGGGCCTCCTACCTCGAGGATTTCCACGCACGCCGCTACACCGGCACCGCCACCATCCGCCTGTCCCCGCGGGGACGTCGGCGCCTGCCCGACAACGTCCCCCCGGAGGTGGTGCGGGCAGTGGACTCCACCGCGATCCCCGCCGGCGACGACGGATGGATCGAGGCCGTCATCCCGACCGAGAGCACCGACCACGCCTGCGGTGAGTTGCTGCGGCTCGGTACCGACATCGAGGTGCTCGCACCGGCCGAACTACGCCAGGCCATGGCCGCCACCGTGGGCGTACTCGCCCGGGCCTACGGACTCCACTGACGCCAGGACGCGCATCCGGCGTCAGGACGCGCATCCGGGCGGTCAGGGTCGCCGGGCTCTCCAGCCGGAGGCGAAGCGGTGGTTCACCGCGATGCAGGCAGCCGGCCACAGACGAGAAGTCCGACCGGGTGTGCAGACCGCTCCGTCAGTGGCGCGATGTGCGACACGCCCCCGGACCTCTCTGGCGTCGCCGGAGTACCTCGAAGGGTCGGCACGATTCCATCAAGCCCGCCAAGGACCTCCCATTCGCGATGCGCGGAAGTCCCGTTGCCGTAGGACGGTGCGGCCATGCTGCCTCGCCTGGCCGGCATGCCTCTCGTTAAGGTGACCTCAATTGGAGGAGGAGCCTGGTGGGTGCCGTGGAGATGGGCCGGGCCGAGGCGGTTGCGCTTGTTCAGCGGATCATGGATGCGGCCTACGCCTCCGAAGAGGAGGTGGACAGCTGGCTGGACATGCTCGACAGAGCCCTGGCATGCCCCACTGGACACGTCAGCAGTTTGATCTTCTGGCCGCCGGACCGGGAGCTCTCGGCCGATGAGGTAGTCGATCACGCCCTGGCGTATCGGCCGATGGCCCTGTGAGGCCCCGGCCCAGCTCTGGGCCCGGATGACGAGGGCGAGGGCTGCTGCCCGTGACCTGACTCCGGCCATCAGCCATCAGCCATCAGCTCAGGCGGCGGCGCGTGCTCGACCAGAAGGACAAGGGCCACGTCGGTGAGCTGTCTCGCCCCTCCTGTGCGCCCGGAGCCCGCGCCGCAGGCCCATTCTCTTGCGGCCGCTCACGCGACGTTCGATGATGAAGCGATGATGGAAGGGCAAACACCCACGTACTCGACTCGACTTCTCACATCGGACACCTGGGAAGACTTCGCGGCCCTCGTGGAGCGGCACAACGGTGTGTGGGGCGGTTGCTGGTGCATGGGCTTCCACCCCGAAGGGGTACGGAATGCCACAAGCCCGGAGGACAACAAGACCGGCAAACGAGCCCACGTCGAGCGCGGTACCTGTCATCAGGTCCTTGTCTACGCGGGTGCCGAGTGTGTCGGCTGGTGCCAGTTCGGTCCTCCGGCGGAGCTGCCCACCATCAAGAACAGCGCTGCCTACGCCAGAGAACTCGATCACCTCCCCGACTGGCGGATCGGCTGCGTCTTCACCGCCTCCGGGCACCGCGGGCAGGGAGTGGCCCGCGCCGCGGTCGCTGCCGCGCTGGAGGCGATCGTGGCAGCGGGCGGGGGGACGGTCGAGGCGTATCCGGAGCAGTCCGAGGGGCGGCCTGCGCAGCGCGGGGCCTACTTCCACACGGGGCCGGAAGGGCTGTACGCGGGCTTCGGCTTCGCCCGCCAGCGCAAGATCGCCAAATGGCGATGGGTCATGCGGCTCACCGTTCCCACCGGTCCCCGCAAGGAGTGACAGGCCGCCTCTGGCCGCGGCTCTGACCGCCTCGGACAGGGGCGCTGGAGACGCTCCCGCGAGGCGCTGTCTCTGCCTCGACCGGCTCCGTTCGGCGCAGGCGCGCCACGGGCGAGCGGCCGGTGCCTGGCTGCCGGAGCCACTCCTCCTGATCCGCGGTCTTGGACCGGGGCCGGTCTCAGCAGGACACCGCGCGCAGCGCCGCGGACCGGCGGCCCGTCAGCCGGTTCAGCCCGGGGGCGGAGGGTGTCGTCGGCGGGGATGTGCACAACCGCTGCATAGCCGACAACGGGTCTCATGGCGCATTCTGGTTCCTCATCGAGGCCGTGGCGGAGGACGTCAACGACGACAGGGCCCTCGCCCGCGGTATGTCGTCGACGGCATCCGTCCTGCACGGTTCGCGTCATGAGCCTGGTGGCCCGGCGCCGCTGGGAGGTGCTGAGGATCCGGGTGGCACGGGGGCCAGGAGGCCCGAGTCGCGATACCCCTCGCAGAGGGATTCGGAGGGTTCGGACACATCGTGGCTGGCCAGGCATACCCAGTGGCCGTTGGCAAGGTCCAGGGTGCAGGTCGGCGAGCCGTCTCCCTCCTGGCAGCCGTACCAGGCGGGTTCCCGCTCCAGCTCCCGGTTGAAGACCCCGGAGGGTGTGCCGCTGAGCACACCTGTGAGCCGGACACTGTCACCGGCGGGCAGAGGCAGGGTGCACCAGGCATTCTCCGGGCTGGGCACCGCGTCGAGTTCCTGCGAACACTGTTCCGCATTACGGTCATTGGCCACGACCACTTCGAACTTGGTTGTCATAATCACTTGTATGTAGACGGTACTGGGGTGCTTCGGTTTCGTGCTGACCGTGGGCGGTGCGGAGGATGTCACCTTCGTGGGCGGCGTCGATGATGCGCCGGTGGGTGCGTCGGGACGCGAGGTCGTCGGGGTCGTGGCGGGAGGTGAGCTGCCGCCTGACTTCGTCGCGGTCGCACGGGACGCAGAGCCGTCACTCGACTGCGTCGCGGCTGCGGTGGACGGGCCCGTCGACGACGCGGATGTCGGTCCGCTGCCCGAGCCGGCGCATCGGGCAAGGATGAGGATCATCCCGAACACGACCACCAGAGCCAGGACGAGGAGCAATCCGCGACGTCCTTCAGGGTGCGGGGCCGGGGTCCCCGCACGGCTGTCTGCCATCTGTTCCTCCGGCTGAG